>JAATFN010000177.1 GCA_015655165.1 Betaproteobacteria bacterium
TGGCAATAATCGCATTGGCAATAGCTTGCGGGCTAGGTGCCACATTCTCGCCCAATTCTGCTGCAACATCGCCATAACGGATATTGGCTTGCCACTGTTTAGGTAAAGCAAAGGTGACATCGATGATCATGGCGCGGTGTGCCAATGCATGTTTAAATACACTGTCGCGATAAGCAAAACGACAAGCAGCCTTGTCAAGGATCACTGTTTGCCCGGTTTCCAGATCGACATACGTCAGACTTTCAAAACGGTCTTTCAGCTCGGCCCCGTACGCGCCGATATTCTGGATCGGTGCGGCACCCACGGTACCGGGAATCAATGCCAGATTTTCAAGCCCCCCCATATTGTGGGTTAACGTCCACATGACAAACTGGTGCCATACCTCCCCTGCAGCCGCCTTCACATACCAGGCATGGGCATCTTCACCGACAACATCAATTCCGCGGTTTTGCATGTGCAGGACAATGCCGGGAAAGTCTCGGGTAAAGACAATATTGCTGCCGCCACCCAATACCAACCTGGGCAAGACGGAAATGGCAGGATTATTGCGTACCGCTAATAAGTCATCAATGGAATGTATTGGGACATACACATGTGCTTTGGCATCAATCCCGAACGTATTGAGTTGGCGTAACGTAAAATTGCGTTGAAGTGGTATTGGCATCATAACTGGTTGATTATAGCGCCGAGTGATAGCCGCGCGTGACTTTGTCCGTTAAAATCATGTTTTTGATTGTTCTCCTGCGACTTATGCAGACAGCCCCATAAAGGAAAGACTATGCCATCGTTCGATACTGTATCCGAAGCCAATCTGGTTGAAGTAAAAAATGCGGTTGATCAAGCCAACAAAGAAATCTCGACACGCTTTGATTTCAAAGGCAGTGATGCACGCGTTGAACAAAAGGAGCGGGATTTGACTGCATTCGCAGACTCGGAGTTCCAGTTAACCCAGGTTCGCGATGTATTAACCAATAAAATGACCAAGCGTAATGTTGACGTGCGCTTTTTAGATCATGGCAAGATCGAAAAAATTGGCGGTGACAAAGTCAAACAGGTGATCAAGGTTAAAAACGGTATTGAAACCGACGATGCAAAAAAACTGGTACGCATCATCAAAGACAGCAAACTGAAAGTACAAGCCAGTATTCAAGGGGATGCCGTGCGTATCACAGGCGCGAAACGCGACGACTTGCAAGATGCGATGGCATTGCTGCGCAAAGAAACAAAAGATCTGCCACTGGACTTCAATAATTTTAGAGACTAATACAAGTCGCAATCACAGTATAACTTGTAAAAGAAAGTTCGATGCCATCCACCGGACTTTCTTAATGCAATGTACGGCAAGCCCATGAATGCATTCAACTTGCAAAGCGGTATGTAGTTGTTTTTATAATGCAGGAAGAATACGTAACTCGAACCAGTAATCATGTTGTACACCTGCATCTGCATAAAAAAACAACTCGACTTTTAAGTCGTTGTCGGCAGACCAGCGTAGAAAGTCATCCCATTGACGGCGAAATGCATTATCGGCACGGTCTAAGGCGACGGGCTTGACTTGCGGCAAATGGAATACCCAAAAAATCTCGTGATAACCACCCGTCGCACTAATTTTAATAGGGCGAATCGGTATACCGGCATTAATCTCGCGTGCGATATTTTTTTTCAGTTCAGCATAAAACGTCTCGACAATTTCCAGATCTCTCTTGAAATGCACGTCGACCGTTTTACTATTATTATTCCCCTCGCCGAGCTGATCCAATACCATCTTCAATTTCTTGCCCAGACTGGGGCTCATTGTCTGTATCCTTTCTATCGAGAAACAGATGTACATCTGTTGCTACAGCATAGGAATTTTATGTTATCAGTGTACCTGTAGCTTGTTCCAGACGATAGCAGGATCATCACCACTATCCTAAAATCCAACATCCTTGCCGCAGCGCAATGCTCCACCCGATTAAAAAAATAAATCGGACGGGTATTTATTACCCTCCTCGATAGTACGAATTGTCATATCTTCTGTCTGGAACATATTGGAGAAATCACAGCATTCTTGAGCAAGCATCACAATCGACGATAAGAAACTGCTTTTCCCTTCTGTATGATACTGAGCAACATAAGGGATCTCAGGCAACTCAGGCGTTGTCTCGACAATATCGAGCAAGCCGCGTTCAACCAGTGAACGTAAACATAAATAGGGTAAATAACTCACCCCTATACCGGCTACGGTCAGTCCAATCAATGTGAGTAAACTATTGCTGATGATTTCGTTTTTAGGCATTGCAGCAAATGACTTTAACCAACGGTCATACAAAATACCTGTCCCCGACTTCAAGCCCTGGGTAAGAATGGGATAAGAGGCAAGTTCGTGAATACGAATCGGCCTGGTTTTTGGAAACATGCCAGACTTTGCCATCCAGACACTTCTCACCAAAGCCAATTGCATGACGGATAAACGCGGATCACTGAATGCATTAGGTACAATAACAA
>JAATFN010000109.1 GCA_015655165.1 Betaproteobacteria bacterium
GTGCTGCTGGAAAGCATCGATGCCGGTAATCCGCGTGTTCTTAACGTACGTAATACAAATTCGTCAACGGCAAGCTGGGACATTTCTCTGGGGGACATATTCATTGCGACACGGATGTGAGGCATGCCTTGATGTTCGAGTATGCGTATCATATTGCACACTTCTGTCAGAATGAAGTGGGTGAGTTCTTCCGCTAGACCGGTCATAGAGGCACCTGCAATCAAGTCAGGTGGAGAGATGAAGCCATGTTTTGGATGATTCCAGCGTATCAATGCTTCAAGGTTACTCAGTGAGAGGCCACTTTTTTCAAAGATAGGTTGATACCATACTTCAAGTGATTTGGCAGCGAGTGCCAGAGGTAGATCACGTTCGATATCACGCTGTATTTCAACGCGGTGGCGCAAATGTGCATCGAAGACATGATAGCGGTTACGTCCTGCTTCTTTTGCAACATATAGTGCCGCATCGGCACAGACCAGCATTTCTGCAAAATCCATGCCTTGCGATTGATAAATACCGATACTGACACCCAGGCGGCTTGCATCGAATTCGGCAAAAGGTGTTTCAAGTGATGTGATGAGACGCTCTGCAAATTTCTCGGGGCGCTCATCATGGATTTCCGGGTAATATAGTACGGCAAATTCATCCCCGCCGATTCTGGCCAGAATAACCGTTTCTGGCAAAGTACGCTGAAAACGTCTTGCAACTTCCATGAGGACCTGATCGCCAATTTGGTGCCCGAATCTGTCATTGATGGCTTTAAAACCATCGAGATCCAGTAGCATAAAGCACAAAGAGGCATTCACCGTTGTAGAGAATTGTGCAATTTCCTGCATGAGTCCGTTACGGTTGAAAAGACCGGTGAGATAGTCATGGGATGCCCGAAAACGCATTTCCTCGGCAACTTTAATTGATTGCTCATGGGCGTGTTTCAATGAATCTGCCATGATGGTAGCTTCATTTTTTAACTGGCTGGCTTTCAGGAATTGTTCTTCACTCTCCAATGTGCTCCGGCTTAATGCAAACAGGTAGAGCAGTGCGGCCGCTCCCAGACAGTTGTGATCGAATCCCCCAGCATAAAAGAGACAGCCGGCAAGCGAAAGCAACGTCGGTGTAATAAAGCAAAGCGGTACACGTGCATAGGCGCTGCCATGTACGACAGCACCAGCTGTAACACCGCAAATCAAGGTAATATAGAACAGGGTTTGCGGGGTAGTGTGGCCATTACTTAAAAAAGGGATGCTAGCCCATATAATGCCGGAAATGAGTGCCACAACCCAAAATAGCCTGAGTCGTTGTGTGACAGCCAATTTCAACATGGCATAGTCTTGTGCGGTGCCATCATCGGGGTTGACAGGTAAAGGCAAGCGGCAAAGAATGACCCTGATGATGTTGATCGTGTTTGATGCGGCAAACCAGATGATGCCGGCTGTACTGTGGCCATACCTAATCGACACCATCACAATCATAATGCCTAAAATCATATTGATCGGCATCGAGATCAGTACACTACGTCGTACCGCGATAAGCTGGTCTATCTGCATCAATTGGCTCAGCGGTACCCGGTTCTGCTTGTTGACCATGGATGTTTGCGTCGTGTGTTGCGGAACAATCATGAAGTATTCGTTATCATATAATGTATGGCGGTCAACTTATAAAACCATGTTGCCCCTGTTGCGGCAATAACTATACCAGTAAAGGGATTGCAAAAAGCACTGTCTTTATAAATGCATCGTATATTGATGTATTAGCTGACCTGGATGAGTGACTGGATCAACCGATTGGCGTGCTTTTATTTTTATCTGGATGGACAACGCATAACGGAAATGGTGTTTAGCGATTGGTAATGCCGAAGGGAATATGCACCATCGGAATGTTTTTGTTAGGAGAGTGCAGATGACCTAGCTGGTCATCAAAGAATAGATGCGGTTTAAGTGTGGACAGGATTCTACTTTTTTCCATTCCGCCTAGAAAAAATGCTTCCCCTGGCGTCACGCCCCAACTTTTGAGGGTGGTGATAACCCGTTCATGCGATGGTGCGTTACGTGCAGTAATAATGACCGTACGGACTATTTTTTTGTAGGCCGGGTCTTTGCTGGCAAGCACGTTTTCCAGTACTTGAATTGCATCGAGTTTTTTAAACAGGTCAGCCAGTAAACCAGGTTGGTGCGGAATAGCTTGTTTTTTGGATTCGTGATCTGCAAATTCCTGCAAGTTGTTATTTTTTTTGTACACGGCTTCGGATTCGTCATCGGCAATGACACCATCAAAGTCGAAGGCAATACGTAATTCGTTGTCATTTTCGTCATCGGCTATGATTGACGGTAAAACAAGGCCGGCAGGATAGTTTGCCGCGACGGCTTGTTTAACATCTTTTTCATTGGCGGTTAAAAACAGTGATGCATTAAATGCCGGGAGATACTCGTAAGGCGAATTGCCGCTCATAAATGCAGCACGGCTGATATCGAGTCCATAGTGATGGATGGAGCGAAAGACGCGCAATCCTGTTTCGGCAGAATTGCGTGACAAGAGCACAACTTCGACAGGGTTTTGCTCTGCAAATACTTTATTGAGATTTAAGAAACGCCGGATAAACGCAAATGCGACCCCTTTGGGGAGTGGTACATCGATATTTTTTTCCTGATGTTGGCGATACGCCTCGATACTATCTGTCCGGTAGATATGATCTGACTGCGACAAATCAAATAGTGCGCTGGAAGCGATACCGATAACAAGCTTGTCTTCAATAGGATAGGGCATGCTGGTTTGTTATCGGAAGTTGTTCGTTGGTGTGCAAGGGATATTGACCCAATTACTCTGTAGGTGGCACATAGCCCATTGCCGCATCGGCACCATCACCGAAGAAATGTTTTTCCATTTGCACGGCCAGATATTTGCGTGCACGTGCATCAGCCAACATCAAACGGTTTTCATTGACCAGCATGGTCTGGTGTTTTAACCAGGCAGCCCAAGCCTCTTTCGAGACATGTTCATAAATACGTTTACCCAGTTCGCCTGGATAGGGGGCAAAATCAAGGCCTTCAGCTTCTTTGTTCAATTTAACACAGTGGATCATTCGTGCCATATTCATTCCTTCTTTTTCAATAAGTGACTGACATGAAACATTCCGTTTGCCTAATAGATAGATGAGCGGTTGAGACTGTCTCACGTCCTCATGTTGTTGCACTTACAGATTCTTGATGAGAACCAGTGATTTTCTTTGCCAGTTGTACATGTGCTGGCGGTCTTTCGTGAGTTCTTCCAC
>JAATFN010000242.1 GCA_015655165.1 Betaproteobacteria bacterium
ACCTTGCTATTGGAAAGTCTGGAGAAATGGGAGCAGATCGAGGGACGTACCAAAGCCTGATGATCTGTCTTCAATGGTTGTTTAACGGTTTTAGTTCGTCGATTTTTTTGCGTACGCTCTCGGCGTCTTCCGCCTGAGGGCGTAATGCAAGATATGCCTCCAGATCTTTTAATGCTTCTTCAGGCGCATTCCTATGGCTGTAGGCAATACCACGGTCACGTCGCTCAACAATCTCATCGGGCAATAAAATAACCAGACGTTGCTGTATTTCTAAAATACGATCCCATTGTTTCTTGTCCATGTAGATGGATTTCAGATTGCGTAGCATGCGTGTCAGAATTTCACGCGGATGTGCTGCGCGTAAATACAATTCCAGCGGGATGGGGTTTTCGTACTCTTCAGGGTCAACGTAGGGTTCAAGACGTTCTTCCAGCTCTTCGCGCGAGAGGCTTTGGCCATTTAGCGGATCGAGCACAATTTCGCCTGACGGCACGACCAGTTTGATCAGAAAATGACCGGGAAAAGAAACACCGACGACATTCAAATCGATTTGCTGTGCGAGTTCCATGTAGATAACGGCAAGTGAAATCGGTATGCCGCGGCGCGAGGCGATGACACGATGGATATAACTATTGTCGGGGTCGTAGTAATTGTTGATGTTGCCGGCAAAACCCAGCTCCTGAAAAAAGAAACGGTTTAGCATGCGCAACCTTTGCACATGCTGCGCCTCTTTTGGGAGGCGTTGCTTCAATGTTTGTGCCTGTGTATCTATCTCGATTTGCAGTGCCTCAAAGTCCAGCGTCGAACACGTATCTTGCCCCAATGCAAGCGCCGACTCGAACAATGGAATCGAGTGGTCGTGCAACACAAGTGACGCAAAATATTCAAGAGGTGTCAGGGTCATAGCGATTATGCTATCAATAGCCATTACATGCGTGTCGGCTTTCGGCGGTGTTGTGTGGGTTTTGCAACGTATTTTAGCGCGAGATGCGTTTGAAATCGGCTAACCGAAACCCGAGAGCAACTAATGTGCCGAAATAAACACATACGCAGCTTGCCAGTATGAAAGACAACGCACCCACACGTAACAAAGGGTTTGCATGGAGTGCTATCCAGTCGAAGTAAGATGATAGCCAAAGTGCGGTGGCGGCCAAAAGCGCCAAAGCGACGAGTAGCTTTAACAGAAAGCCCATCCAGCCTGAGAGCGGTGTATAGATGTTGCGGCGACGTAGGCCCCAATACAACAAGGCTGCATTCATGCAGGCGCCCAGTCCAATCGATAGCGCCAGTCCCGCATGGGCAAACCAGGGAACGAATACCATATTCATCAGTTGCGTGACAATCAACACACCAATAGCGATTTTGACAGGGGTACGGATATCCTGTTTGGCATAAAAGCCGGGTGCCAGAATTTTGACCAGAATCAAGCCGATCAAGCCGACACCATAGGCCACCAGTGCGCGACTGGTCATTGCAACCGACAAGGTATCGAATTTACCGTAATGAAAAAGTGTGGCGGTCAATGGTTCTGATAGTGTTGCCAGACCAACAGCACAAGGCAAAGCCAGTAGGCAGGTCAGGCGTAAGCCCCAGTCCAGTAATGCAGAGTACTCTTCCATGTCTTTATTGGCATGGGCGCTCGACAGGCTTGGTAACAGGATCGTGCCTAGTGCTACACCCAAAAGGGCGGTCGGAAACTCCATGAGACGATCTGCATAAGATAACCAGGAAACGCTGCCGTGTTGCAGGCGCGAAGCAATATTGGTGTTGATCATCAGACTGATTTGTGCGGCAGACACGGCAAAGACCGCCGGTCCCATCTTTTTCAAGACGCGGCGTACACCGGCGTCCCGTAATCCGATGACGGGATTGATGTACAAACGGGGTAGCATACCGATATTGATTAATGCGGGAATCTGGATGGCGACTTGCAAGACGCCGCCCACAAAGACGGCAATGGCCATCGCATAAATAGGCTGGTCAAGATGGGGCGCGAGAAAGAGGGTGCCGACAATAAAAGACAGATTCAGTAATAAAGGCGTAAATGCCGGGATTTTGAATTCGCGCCAGGTGTTTAAAATACCCCCTGAGAGGGCGACAAACGCCATGAAGCCGATATACGGGAACATGATGCGGGTCATTGCAACCGATGCATCAAAGGCATCCTGATTGTATTTCAGGCCTGTAGCAATGACATAGACGATCAGTGGTGTGCCGATAATACCCAATAGACTGGTAAGCACCATGACCCAGACCAGTACAGTTGCTACATGGTCAATCAGGTTTTTTGACGCAGCTTCGCCCTGCTGGTTTTTATATTCGGCAAGAATCGGGACAAATGCCTGGGAAAATGCACCTTCGGCAAACAGGCGCCGTAACAGGTTGGGGATGCGAAAGGCGACATTAAAGGCATCTGTGAAGGCCGAAGCGCCAAATGTACGTGCAAACAGGATTTCCCGGATCAGGCCTGTAACACGGGATAACATGGTCATGCCGGAGATGGTGACGAGAGTTTTGTGCAAATTCATTCTGGCATTATAGGGGGTGCTGTGATTAATTATCGACTTTGCTGGAGAAAAAGCCTTGTATGAAATACAATAGCGCTCTCTAGTAAAAGAATCACAAAACGGATTGCCAGTTTGCAAAAAAGTGGCTATAATCCGCGTTTTACTGAATTTTCAGCTTCGCATGACGACTTCGATATGCGTAGCGCATAGACGATTTCGATTTAGGATAATTCCATGGCAAATACCGCACAAGCACGTAAACGTGCTCGTCAAGCTATCAAGCAAAACGCGCACAACTCAGCACAGCGTTCAGCATTGCGTACAGCGATCAAGGCTGTTCGTAAAGCAATCGCCGCCGGTGATAAAGCTGCTGCGACTACTGTGTTCCAATCTTCAGTATCGAAAATCGATAGCTTCGCTGACAAGAAGATTATTCACAAAAACAAAGCTGCACGTCACAAGAGCCGTTTGGCAGCTGCGTTAAAAGCAATCGCTGCTTAATTGTTCAGTCTGTATTGTCCTCGATAATGCGTTATCGGGGATGTAAAAAAAACCCGTAAGACATCCGTCAAGCGGGTTTTTTGTCGTGTAACTTTTTGAGTGGTGTATGCATCATCATTTAGCAACAGTTGAACTCAGGGCTTTTGTGCCTGCGCGGGACTTTGAAGTCTCGAAGGATTTTTATCAGGCATTGGGATTTACACTTGCCTGGAGTGATGAGCAGCTTGCCTACTTCCATCATGGCACGGCGAGGTTCTTGCTCCAGAACTTCTATGATGCGACGCTTGCCAATAATTTCATGATGCATCTGGTTGTGGAGGATGTGGCTGCCTGGCATGCGCACATTGAGCAATCAGGCCTTGCAGGGCGTTTTAACGTTAAAGTTACCCCTGTTGAGCAGCAGCCGTGGGGTATGTGCGACTTTGTGATCTATGATCCGTCAGGCGTGTTGTGGCGTATTGGCCAGGAGACGGACTGAGCGGTTGGGCAATATCTGCCAGTATGCCATGTTAACCAGAAGAAGCGGTTACTGTGGTAATCCCTGTATCTTAATGCCGGGTTTGATGTGGCGCTGCTTGAACCATCCCGTATTCATTTCCAGTGCATACGTTGCCGGTTTGATTGTGCAATGCGAGTCCAGTGTTTCGGGTTTCATTTCTTCTATGTTGATGATGGTACCTTCTTTATCCAGAAATGCGACAGACAAGGGGATCAAGGTATTTTTCATCCACATGCAAATCCCTGCTGGCTGATCAAATAAAAAAACCATTCCTGCATTGGTTTGCATCTGTTGACGAAACATCAGTCCCTGTTGGCGTTCAGCTTCGGTTTGTGCGACTTCAGCCTGAATGATGTACATCCCTGCAGTTAATTGCCTGACAGGAAATTTTTGTGATGGTTGGGCATGACTTGCCAATGTAGTCATGAACAATATACCGGCGAGCATGAGGGAAGGCAAACGCATAAGTGGCACAATCAAAGTCATTGAAAGGATTGATTATACCCAATGCTGCAAAGAGGTCTATTGCTGTGTGCGATGTTGATTTTTATTCATCAAAGGCACTGTCATCGACCTGACACCATTCGCCTGGCATCAAAGGATGCGTGGCGAGTGTCAATGGACCGATGGCGACACGTACCAGTCTTAATGTGGGGAGGCCGACTGCTGCCGTCATGCGTCTGACTTGGCGGTTCTTGCCTTCCGAGATGGTAATTGATAACCAACTTGTCGGCTGGTTTGCTCGATGGCGAATAGGGGGATTGCGTGGCCAGAGCCAGTCGGGTTCTTCGACATGTTTGACGATACTATTTTGCGTGACAAAGTCGCCCAGATGAATGGGGTTGGATAGGTTAACCAGCGTTTCCTTGTCCGGGATACCTTCGACC
>JAATFN010000141.1 GCA_015655165.1 Betaproteobacteria bacterium
CCGGAACCGCACATCGGGTCAAACAAGACCATGCCGGGTTTCCAGCCTGCAGTACGTAATAAGCCCGCAGCCAGATTCTCGCGTAATGGTGCGTCCCCTGTTTCTTCACGCCAGCCACGCTTAAAGAGTGCGTCACCCGACGTATCGAGATACAAGGTGAAGTTGTGTGCATCCAGAAACCCGACAATACGCATATCCGGTGTTTTTGTATCCACGGAAGGACGGATATTATGGATATCTCGGAACCGATCGCAAATGGCATCCTTGATTTTCAGGGTAGTAAATTCGAGACTGCGTAGTGGTGACTTAACAGCCGTGACATCGACACGAATCGTGTGGGAGACTTGAAACCAGTCTTCCCAAGCTTGTTCCAGCGAGAGGTCGTAAATGTCGTTTTCGGTTTTATAGGCGCCATGTGCCATGCGCAACAATACACGGCTGGCAAGACGGGAATGTAAATTGACCAGATAAGCATCTTCCAGTGTGCCGGAGCAATGTATGCCGCCTGGTACCTGATTATGTACCTTTAATGTGACCGCGCCACCATTGTAGTGGGCAATTTCATTTAATTCTTCTGCTAATGTAGCTTCCAGGCCGCGCGGGCATGGGCAAAAATACGAGTAATTCATGGAGAACCTTTTGTCCGTTATCAATCTTCAAAATACAACTTCAGTAAAAAATGACTGTGTAACAGCCAAGCTGCCATACAGTCACATTGTTGGGTACAACACGTGGGGCTCTACGCTTTTGCGAAGGCACGCTCGACAAAGTCGAGTCGATCTTGCCCCCAAAAGCTTTCACCATTCACGATGTACCAAGGAGAGCCAAATACATTATTGGATACCGCCTCGTCGGTAAAGCGGTCAAACTCTGTCTGAATACTGGCTGTATCCGATGACTTTAATAATGTCACGCCGTCATAATCGAGACTACTGGCAATACCGATTAATGTTGCCGGATCCGCTATATTTTTTTCTTCTGCCCAAAGGCCTCTTAAAATAGCACCGGTGATGGTCAATGCTGCGGCTGTCCCATGGGCTAACTGGGTTGCAATCACCAGTTTTGCAGCAGTATCCGTTTGTGCAGGGAAATAGGTCGGTTGGAGTGTTAACGGTATATCCAGAAATGCGCTCCAGCGTGCCAATTCCTGCAAGCGGTAAGCTTGACGTTGTGGTGGTCGTTTTGGCAGTGGTAGACCACCCGAGACAGCATATATACGGCTTAAGTCACATGGTTTTAAGACCACTTGCACTTTGTATTTTTGCGCCAGTGCGACAAACCTGTCATGACCAAGATAAGCCCAGGGAGAAGATAACGATAAATAGTATTCACAGACTGTACTCATTGCATTCCCCTATATTTTTTAAAATGGCTTCACGACAACAAGAATAACAATTGCGGTCAACAATAGCACCGGTACTTCATTGAACCATCGATACCATACATGACTACGTTTGTTAACGCCGCGTTCGAATTTCTTCAATAGTGAACCACACGCATGGTGATAGCCGATCAGTAATACCACCAGTACAAGTTTGCCATGCATCCAGCCATTGCCCGGTCCCTTACCGATGCCGTAGACAAAGAATAACCATAAGCCAAACACCAAGGCAGGAATGGCGATGATTGTCATAAAGCGGTATAGGCGACGTGCCATACCCAGTAAGCGTTCGGTTGCAACAACTTCGGTTTCTTGTGCCAGATTCACAAAAATGCGTGGCAGATAAAATAAACCGGCAAACCATGAAATAACAAAAATGATATGTAAGGCTTTGATCCAGATCCAGAGCATGCGTGATTCCTTGGCTTTTAGGCTAGTATGGTGATTCTACAAAATTACTGTCTTACCTGGCCTTGACCCAGCACAATGTATTTCAGCGAGGTCAATCCATCGAGCCCTACCGGGCCACGGGCGTGAAGCTTGTCGTTGGAAATACCGATTTCGGCACCCAGACCATATTCGTAACCATCCGCAAAGCGGGTCGAGGCGTTAACCATGACAGAGGCGGAGTCAACTTCACGCAAAAAGCGCATGGCGTGACTATAGTCTTCTGTCATGATGCTATCAGTGTGTTGGGACGAATACGTATTGATATGGTCAATGGCTTCATCCATACCGGCAACAATTTTCACTGACAGAATCGGTGCCAGATATTCTGTTGACCAGTCTTCTTCTGTTGCTGCCACCAAGTGTGGGTAACCTTCCAAAATGGTCATACTCTCAGGGTCTGCACGCAGTTCGACTTTCTCTTTCAAATAGAGTTTGGCAAGTTCTGGCAATACCGTCTTGGCAATTGATCGGGACACCAGCAATGTTTCCATTGTGTTACATGTCCCATAGCGGTGGCATTTCGCATTGAATGCTACCTTGACAGCTTTGTCGACATTGGCGCTGCTATCAATATAGACGTGGCAAATACCATCGAGATGCTTGATCATCGGCACGCGCGACTCTTTGATCAAACGTGCGATCAACCCTTTGCCCCCGCGTGGCACAATCACATCGACATATTCTGGCATGGTAATTAAGGCACCCACAGCTGCACGGTCAGTGGTTTCAACCACTTGTACGGCATCTTCCGGCAGACCTGCCGCTTTTAAACCTTCTTTGACCAATTTGGCCAAAGCCTGATTACAGTGGATCGCTTCGGAGCCACCACGTAAAATCGTTGCATTGCCGCTCTTGATACATAAACCGGCAGCATCAATGGTGACATTCGGACGTGCTTCGTAAATAATGCCGATGACACCCAAAGGTACACGCATCTGGCCTACCTGAATGCCTGATGGCAGGAATTTCATGTTGGAGATGCTGCCAATCGGGTCAGGCAATTTGGCAATTTGTTCCAGACCTTCGGCCATGGTGGCAATCGCTTTGTCCGACAAAGTCAGGCGGTCGATCATGGCAGGTTCGAGGCCATTTGCACGCGCTGCTTCCAGATCTTTCTGGTTCGCGGCACGCAAGGTATCGGCATCGCGCAGAATGGCCGCGGCAATGAGTAACAGGGCGTGGTTTTTAGCGGACGTGTCGGCTTTGGCCATTGCGCGTGAAGCGCGTCTGGCGCGTTGCCCGACTTCCCGCATGTATTGTTCGATATTCATGGTATCAGCTCTTGATAGTTGCTACTGTATTGTAGCTGTCTTTGTATTTTGACGTAAAAGAAAGCACTATTTTTACGGGCGACGGGCAATTGTCAGGCCGACTTGCGACAATGCATCCCATGGGTCACCGGCAAATATCTTGGTGCGCAATCCTTTGATCATTTTATCGATCTGGGCGGCTTCTTGCAGTGCCGTTTGGAGGGTACGCAAGGTGACACGCTGCAAGGCAGGAGCCATTAACCGTTCACGTGGCCCCCAGATGCGATACTCTTTCAACATCGCTTGCAAGGGTTTGCCTTGCTCCATGCCGGATTTGAGTTTTAACAGGGTGCGGAGTTCTTCGGCAACAGCCCATAAAACCAAGGGCAATGCTTCACCTTCACCTTTTAGCCCATTGATCATGCGGGTAAAACGCGGTACATCGCCTGACAGCATTGCTTCATTCAATTTGAAGACGTCGTAGCGTGCGACATTTAAGACCGCATCATGGACTTGTTCAAACGACAATTGTCCAGGCGGGTGTAACAAGCCCAGTTTTTGGATTTCCTGATGGGCTGCCAACAGGTTGCCTTCAACGCGTTCGGCAATAAAGTCCAGAGATTGTTTGTCTGCACTTTGCTGCTGTGCAGACAGTCGTGTACCGATCCAGCCTGGTAACTGATGACGCTCCACCATAGGAATGTCGATATATACGCCGGCTTGCTGCAAGGCATTCACCCAAGCGGTTTTTTGCGTTGCAAAGTCCAGTTTGGGTAAACTGATGATCGTCAGGTTGTCCGGATTGAGGTCTGCTGCATATTCCTGAAGGGCTTTGCCGCCATCTTTTCCGGGTTTACCTGTCGGAATACGAAGTTCAATGAGTTTTTTATCGCCAAAGAGGGACTGGGACTGGTTTGCAGCTTGCAGTTCTCCCCATTTGAAATAACGTTCAACCACGAGTACATCACGCTCTGTATAGCCGTTGTTGCGGGCAGCACGACGAATCTTGTCGGCAGCTTCCAATGCCAGCAAGTGCTCGTTGCCGGCAATCACATAAAGTGTTCCCAGCGATTTGGACAAGTGCGCATCAAGAGCATCAAGTCGCAGTTGCATTGTTACTCCGGTTGTTGGCTAGGTTTCGCGTTTTTAGACGCAGCAATCAAACGCAAAATGCGCTGGACAAGGTCGGATTGCATTTCACGATAAATCAGCACTTCTTCGGCTTGTTTGGATAATTCCTGTTGTTCGTTATAGGTGATTTCACGTTTTAATGTAATGTCGGTTGGTGGGACCAATATGACATTCTCTTTATCTTTGACGACAAAACGGAAATTCTGGTACAGCGCATATTCACGCACTCGACCAAATGTATTTAACGTCAGAATCTTCTTTTCGCGCTCATCTGCCAAAACTGTCAGTGCTGCTTCCGCTTCTTTCGGATCTGTCACGATAATTGTGCCGCCAGAACGCAGATTACGGCTTAATTCTGTGTATAGGGTCGATGTATCTGGCAAATCAAGATAAATCGACTTGAACGGCAAGTCTGGAGCGCCACGCATATGAAATCCACACCCACTCAAAAGGAGTGTTGTTAAAACAAATAACCATTGTATGAAGGTGCGGGACATCTTAAACCTCTTGCTTAAACAACAATATTGACCAGTTTGCCAGGCACGACGATAATTTTTTTCTGGGTACCGGTAATAAATTTTTGCGCATGTTCATTTGCCAGTGCGGCAGCCTCGATTGAAGCTTTGTCCGCGCCTGTTGCAACGGTGATGCTACCACGCAGTTTACCATTGACCTGAATCATCAGCTCGACTTCGTTTTGTTCCAGAGCCCCGGCATCGACTTGCGGCCATTGTGCATCCAGAATTTCGCCGTCTGTCTTGCTATAACCCAGCTCTTCCCATAATGCATGGGTAATATGCGGTGTCACAGGGTTGAGAATACGCAGAAAGACAGAGAAACTCTCGGCAATGACTGCATTTGATGCAGCAGAGTCATCCAGTTTTGCTGCCTCCAACGTATTTAACATCTTCATACATGCAGAGACAACAGTGTTGTACTGGATACGTTTGAAGTCATGTTCGGCCTGTTGCAAGACTTTGTAGACTTCGCGACGCAATGCTTTATGTGCGTCAGTCAATGTTGCAACATCGAGCTTGCTGGCGGTGGCAATACGCGTCGCATTGTTCACGCCAAATGCCCAGACACGACGCAAGAAACGTTGCGCACCTTCTACACCTGTACCAGACCACTCCAGTGTTTGTTCGGGAGGGGAGGCAAACATGGTAAACAGGCGGGCTGTGTCAGCACCATACTAGTCAATTTGCGCTTGTGGGTCAATACCGTTGTTTTTCGATTTCGACATCTTTTCTATGCCACCGATTTCCAGCGGTTTGCCATCTTCTTTCAATACTGCCGAAACAGGGCGCCCTTTATCGTCGAATGTCAGATCCACATCGGCAGGGTTAAACCAGATCTTTTTACCGTTGGATTCTTCACGGTAGTAAGTCTCGTTTAATACCATGCCTTGCGTCAACAGGTTGGTAAACGGTTCGTCAAACTTCACCAGACCAAAGTCACGTATGACTTTGGTCCAGAAACGTGCATACAGCAAATGCAACACAGCATGTTCGATGCCGCCGATATACTGGTCCATCTGCATCCAGTAGTCGTTACGTGCATCCACCATCTTGTCGCTTTGCGGCGATGTATAACGCATGTAATACCAGGAAGAGTCGACAAAGGTATCCATCGTATCGGTTTCACGACGTGCAGGTTTACCACATGTCGGGCAAGCGACGTTCAGGAACTGCTCGTGTTTGTTTAATGGATTACCGCTACCATCCGGTACGCAGTCTTCAGGCAATATGACAGGCAGGTCTTTTTCCGGAACTGGCACATCGCCACAAGCGTCGCAATGGATAATCGGAATAGGCGTACCCCAGTAACGCTGACGGGAAATACCCCAGTCACGTAGACGGTAGGTGATTTTTTTCTCGCCCAGTGTTTTGCTGGCCAAGTCTGCCGCAATGGTGTTGACTGCATCGGCATAGGTCAAGCCATCATATTTGTCCGAATTGATTGTACGGCCAGTCTCTTTGTCCCCATACCATTCTTGCCATGCATCTGTGGAGTAGGTATTGTCGTTAACAGACACAACCTGCTTGATCGGCAGATGGTATTTCTTGGCAAAGGCGAAATCACGTTCATCGTGGGCAGGAACACCCATGACCGCACCGTCACCGTAAGTAATCAAGACGTAGTTGCCGACCCAGACTTCAACTTGTTCACCGGTTAACGGATGGGTGACATATAAGCCTGTAGACATGCCTTTTTTCTCCATCGTGGCCATATCGGCCTCGATGACGCTACCTTTTTTGCATTCTTCGATAAATGCGGCAAGTTCAGGATTGGTTTTGGCGGCAAATGCGGCAATAGCATGTTCTGGTGCCACAGCACAGAAAGTAACTCCCATGATCGTGTCGGCACGGGTTGTGAAGACCCACAGCTTGCCGTCGTTAATGGCTTGTCCGTTTTCTTTGATGTTGTGCGGGAACGCAAAACGTACGCCGGTTGACTTGCCGATCCAGTTGGCCTGCATTAAACGGACTCGCTCGGGCCAACCAGTCAACTTGGTTTCGACATGTTCCAGTAATTCTTCCGCATAATCGGTAATGCGCGCGTAATACATCGGGATTTCCCGTTTTTCGATCAACGCGCCCGAACGCCAGCCACGTCCGTCAATAACTTGCTCGTTGGCAAGTACTGTCTGGTCAATCGGATCCCAGTTCACAGTACCCGTTTTCTTGTAAATAATGCCTTTTTCAAGCATCTTCAAGAACATCCACTGGTTCCATTTGTAATATTCAGGCGTACAAGCAGTCATTTCACGGGACCAGTCAATGGCTAAACCCATGGCCTGCATTTGCTTTTTCATGTACGCGATATTCGAGTACGTCCATTGTGCAGGTGGTACGCCATTAGCCATTGCCGCATTTTCCGCCGGCATCCCGAACGCATCCCAGCCCATCGGCATCAGGACGTTATAGCCGTTCATGCGCAGGTAACGATACATCACATCATTGATGGTGTAGTTGCGCACATGCCCCATATGTAGCTTGCCGGATGGGTAAGGCAACATGGAGCAGGCATAGAATTTCTTCTTGTCGCGGCCGTTTTTGTCCTTGGCGTACTCGATAGTTTTATAGGCATCGGTGCGCTTCCAGTGATCCTGGGCTGCGCGTTCAACTTCGGCTGGGCTGTATTTTTCTTGCATGACGAATGATACGTAAATGAAATGAGAACAATCAAACTCCACATTATACCGACTTGAGCGCCTCTCTACCGTAGTACACCCCTTCAAAGTTGGATTCTTTATGTTTTTTTGCGATTTAAATACGGAAATCATCCATTTTTTTATTTCTTTGCGAAGCGTTGGCTTTCCAGAGTTATCTGATTCTAAAAGCAATAGGTTTAAGACTACGATTTGCATCGTTGCACAAGCGACATAACAGATTGTTTTTTAGCTGACCTTAGCAGGAATTAAATGAAGAAATTTTGGAAATACGGATGCAATACGCAATGCATGAGAACCGTTATCAGTGCATACCACGTCGATCGTAGACTGCACCTTCTGGCTTACATTCTCTTAATGATGGTGATTTTGTTGCCGGAAGCCGGTTACGCTGCAGCTGACTCGACAAAAACGTTTGGTGGTATTACCGATTTCCTCAAAAGTATTACGCATTTATTGATCTATGAGTGGGGTTACTACCTTGGAATCATCACGCTGGCGATTCAAGGCTATCGATGGAAAACTGGTCGTATCGACTTGATGCAGTTAGGTGGTTGGGGGCTCGGTATTGCTCTGGTCTTGTTTGCACCGCATATTGTTGGTGACTTGAAGAGTCGCTCGGGCGGTCATTTATGAAGCAAGGTAAACCATTTGTAGATGAAGGCGAGATGTTGGTCGCTGCAATGACCAGACCAGTCATGCTGGGTGGTTTTACATTGATGAGTATTGCACTAAGCCTTTATTTTCCCATGATGACCTTATTGGTTACGCGTTCTTTGTGGGCCGTTGTGTTGGCCCCCATGCTATTACTTGCAAGTTATCTCGTGTGTTTGAAAGACGTGTATCTGTTTGATATCGCATTTTCTGCAATGCATCTGAAGGTTTGTCCGAATCAATATTTTTGGCGGTGCCGACGTTATGCGCCCCGATAAATTGTTGAATGACAAATTGGATATCTCCTGGTCAACGTCGCGTATATCTGGTGCCAAGCATGATGCCAAAGAAATGCGGGCGTCCGATATGATTCCTTATTCGGTGCATTACGATGAAGAGACTGTGATGACAAAAGACAATGCATTAGTGCAAGTGATCAAGATTGATGGTTTGTATTTTGATGCATTAGATAACGAACAAATCAAACAATTCGAACGTTTGAGAAATACGGCATTACGTGCGATTGCTAATAGCAATCGGGGTATTTATGTGCATTTGATACGTAAAAAAATTCAGTCTTATCCGGCCGGCGAGCCAGAAACATGGTTTGCCAGACAGTTTAATACCGCATGGAAAAAACATTACGATACACGTTCATTTTATGTGAATGATATCTATATATCAATTGTACGAAATAGATTTAGGCAAGGCGTGCCAGGATTGATGGATCGTATTTTTTCGGTCGTATCCGGTATCAAAATTGTTCAGGAAGATATCGAGTCTTTTGACGAACAGGCTAAAGATATCTATGAAGCATCAAATGGTTTGTTGCAAACACTATCAGCTTATGGAGCAAGACGCCTTGGCATTATCAGGCACCCTGTATGGAACACGCTACGTATCACGTGCCATGAGGCCAGAGAAGCCATCACCAGATTTGGTCTGGTATGGCAGGATTTAGAGCAGCATCTGGGTGTTTGTGATACCTACACCACTGCTGAAATACGCGATTATATCGGTGAAGAAATCAGTGAGATCAGCAGTTTTTTTCATTATCTGGTGAATCTGGAAGAGGCCCGTGTACCTGTTACCGAGATCAAACTAGACCAGATATTGGCAACATCATGGTTGAATTTCAATACCGTTGGTAACATGATGTCTGTACAAAATGCAGATACAACCCGTATAGCTGCAGTATTGAGTATGGCTGAGTGGCCAACCAGAACGGCTTCTCGTATGTTAGACGAGTTCTTGAAGCAGCCCGTTGAATGCATCATCACACAATCTTTCTTTTTTACGGACAGAATTACAGCAGAACATGATTTGCGTCAGCAAAGGCGACGCCTGGCAGTCAATAAAGCAGTCAATACGGTCAATGAAGACGCAGATGAAATTACACAAGGGTTACAGGATCTGGTACGTGGGCGTTCTGTGAATGGATTGCATCATTTGACCCTGCTGGTGCATACGGGAGGAATCAATCAATGTGATGATGCGAACGAAGATAAAAAAAAGATAATCGCCGAATTGGACCAACACATTGGTTTGATGAAAAAAGCATTTGTGCAAATGGGTATAAAACCTGTACGCGAATGGTTTGCCTTGGAGACATTCTTCTGGTCCCAATTACCAGGTCAGTCACAGCATCTTATCGGTAGGCGAGGACAAATAAAATCAGGAAATTTTGCAGGATTTGCCGCATTACATAATTATGCAACAGGCAAACGGGAAAATAATCTTTGGGGGCCTGCCATTATGACCTTTGAAACAGCAAGCGGCACACCTTATTATTTCAATTTCCATCATGAGATGGAAGGAATGGTCGCAGGTCATACTGCATTTACTGCGGATACAGGAGCAGGGAAAACCACTTTGCTCGCAGCGTTAATTGCCATGGCAGATAAAGTAAAACCGCGTGTTTTCTGGTTTGATAATCGAGAGGGTGCAAAAGTATTTATGTGTGCCATGGGGGCACAGCATACGACTTTGTCTGCACAAAGCTGTACACACTGGAATCCGTTCAGATTGCCTGATACGGAAGAAAACAGAGCTTATCTGATTGTCTTGCTATCCCTGATGCGCACATGCTATGGCGGGAAAATCATACCTGATGATATTGCGCGATTTAAGGTGGCTGTCGAGGAAAATTATGGTTTGCCGGAACAAGATCGTCGTTTACGCAATATTGCCTGGTGTTTCGGCCAGGGGATATTGGCTGATGATATGCGTATCTGGCATGGCGCACATGGTCAACAAGGTGCCAATGCAGGTGTTTTTGATAACAGCGAAGATACAATCGATTTCCATCTATGCCGCCATTATTGTTTTGAAATGCAGCAACTGATCAAAGACGGTATTGCCCGACCCGAGCTGGCAGTAATGCTGAGTTATCCATTTCACTGTATTGAACAATCCATGGACGGCAATCCGTTTATCCTTGTGTTGGAAGAAGGTCAGAACCTTGTTAAACATAATTATTGGAAAGAAAAGATCGACAGTTACATTATGCAAATCAGGCGCAAAAACGGGTTATTGATTTTTGTGACACCGGATCCAAAATATTTGTACTGCGAAACCGATGCGATTCAAAAGCAAACTGCGACAAAAATATTTTTGCCAAATAGCGAAGCACGTCATGAAGATTATGTGGATGCACTGGGATTAACGCAAAACGAGTTTGAGTTTATTCGTGATACGCATTGCGAGTCACGTCAATTTCTGATTCGTCGTGGTCAGGAATCTGTCAAAGCAGTGTTTGATTTGTCTTTGATGCCAGAATTTATTGCTGTGCTGTCTTCCAACGACCAGAGTGTGGCATTGATGGAAGAAGTGAAATGCGCACTTGAGACAGACGATCCCCAAAAATGGGTGCCTGTTTTTATGGAACGTGCAATTAAGCGAAATACACATAATTTGCAAGCAAGGACAGCATCATGAGGAAAATCATCACACTGTATATGGCTGCATTTTTATGGGCACAGAGTATGGCTGTTAACGCCACAGGCATACCAACGGTCGATGCAGGTGCAATCGCACAGTTATCCAACCAACTTATGCAAATGCGACAGCAATATATGTTGCTCAAGCGCATTCATGCAAGTCAGACGGGAACTTACGGGCGAGGAAAATTGGGTCTGGAAGCAGCTTTGCGGTCATCTTATGTGGTCCCGGGATCATGGCAAGACGTTGTGGGTAAGCAACGACATGGCATATATGGCGGTAAAAAAACATATTACGAAAAATTGCTGGATGTATCACCCAGTAAGAAATTTCGGGACTCTGAGGGTGTAGCAACTAAAACTTATCAATTAAGTACAAATGCAGTATTGGCAGCTATGGCAGGTAGCGAGGCAGTTTTTGAGGAAATCGATATCCATTTGAAAAACATGCGCAAATTCGCCAGACGTGTTGATACGACAAAAAATAGCAAAGATGCGCAGGATCTGCGTAATCGTATCG
>JAATFN010000448.1 GCA_015655165.1 Betaproteobacteria bacterium
AATAAAAACAAGACCATTACGGTAAAACAGTGTCATTGTCTTCATGCGATTTTCACCTTTTTCTTGTACTCGTCCAGTGCGACCACCACAATAATGAACAATCCCATCACAATCGCTTGTGTTTTACTTTCGATACGCAATAAATCCATGGCATTATTGAGAACCAGCAAAAATAGCGCACCCAGTGCTACTTGCTCAACTTTCCCGACACCACCTTGTAAGCTGACTCCGGCAATGACTGCTGCACCAATACTTTGCAAAGCTACTGCATTACCAATCGACCCTTGCCCTGACCCCAATTGTGCAGTGAGCAATAAACTGGCAAGAGACGCCAAAACAGCACTGGCAACATAGACGAGTACCTGATATTTTTTTACGTGCAAACCTGACAGATTAGACGCATGTGTATTGCCACCAATCGCATACAAATGCATACCGAGGGGTGTATATCGCTGTATCGCAAATAGCAATGCTCCGATAACGAATGCACCATAAACCGCAGGTGGCAATCCGATCCATGAGGTTCGTCCCCATGTGGTAAATCCTGCTGGAAAACCATAAATCGGAATGCCATTTGTCAGTAACAAAGCCACACCTGTTACGATGGAAGCCATGGCCAGTGTGACCATAAATGGCGTAATACCGAGTACGGCCACGCAGATACCATTACATATTCCGATAATGATGCCGGTGCCGACTCCTGCTAGCACACCTAACGCGATAATGCTGCCATCACCCATAGTGCCGGTAAGCGCCACCATGACACTTGTACTCACAACACTTGTCAGTGCCATGACTGCCCCTACCGAGAGATCGAAGCCGCGTGCAATGAGTACCAGCATTTGCCCGGCAGCAACGATGAACAGCAATGACCCGCCACGCAATACATTCAACAGATTTTGTCCAGCCCAAAAACGTGGTTCGAGTAGTGTCAAACCGATCACCAGTATCAGCATGGCAGTAGGCAGCAAACCAATTTTTTTCATGGAAGGCATCATGCTGTCACCTGTAGATCAGCATGATGATGTTTGGGAAAAAAATGCGCGAGTATCGCGGCTTCAGAAAAATCTTCCCGCTGGATATGTGCGACCACTTGGCCATCATGCATGACATAAATACGGTTTGATAGCCCCATGACTTCAGACAATTCGGAAGAAACAAGGATAACAGTTTTACCTTCGTCCACGAGCTGGCGCATCATCTCATATACTTCGAGCTTTGCCCCGACATCAATACCAACTGTCGGTTCATCAAACAAGAACACCGTCATCGGACGTGTATTGCCTCTTGCCAATAGGACTTTTTGCCGATTACCGCCAGATAGATTGCCAACCTGTCTTTCAATGGATGGTGGGCGCAAATGCAACTGGTCCATCACCGCTTGTATGACAGTTTTTTCATGATGACAACGTAATAATCCGTTGCGAGCGAATGTCGCTTCATCAAGTGCTGCCATGGAACCGTTTTCACGTATTGACCTGGTTAACGCAAGACCTTCTCTTGCCCTATCGGAAGGAAAATAACACAGACCACTTTGCAGCGATTGCCGGGGAGAAATCTTGGGTAATACAGTACCGTTATACCGGATACATCCTGACGTCACATTGTCTAGTCCGTACACAGCCCGGATCAGTTCCGATTTCCCGCATCCGACCAATCCGGCAATACCGACAATCTCTCCGGCACGCGCGTGAATAGATGCATTTTTTACTTGTCCACCAGCTGTGCTGATCTGATCGATTTCCAATACAACACGGCCAGGATGTTGCTTGATTTCGGGGAACAATAAGCCAATTTCCCGTCCTGTCATCAACGTAATCAGTTCACTATCAGTCACTTCCGATTGTTTGACTGTGCTTATTCTTTTCCCGTCACGCAACACCGTGATCCGGTCAGCAAGTCGCGCTATTTCCTTCATTCTATGCGAGACATAAATGATAGCCACACCATCACGACGCAACTGATCAACCAGTGTAAAAAGCCGCTCTGCTTCTGCATCGGTTAACGAAGCAGTCGGCTCATCCAGTATCAAAATACGCACATCTTTGAGCATGGCTTTAACAATTTCTACCATTTGCTGGCATGCCCTCGACAGTCCTCCCACCTTGGCATCCGGATCCAGATTAAATTGCAGACGTTCAATGATCTCAACGGTCTTCGCACGCATGGAGATGTTGTCTAGCATGCCCCAACGGGTGAGCTCGCGGCCCAAAAAAATATTTTGTACGACAGTCAATTCGGGGATCAGGCTAAACTCCTGAAACACTGGCTGTATCCCCCTTTGACGCGCTGTGATGGGTGTTAAGCCAGTGATTTGTTCGCCATCAAACTCATATGTGCCGCTGTCAGGCGCAAATGTACCCGCAATAATGTTGATGATGGTTGATTTCCCGGCACCATTTTCTCCAAACAACACATGCACTTCCCCGCTACGCAAATCAAAATCGACACCGTCAAGGGCACGTATCCCAGGAAAATTCTTCACTATTCCTGTGAGCCTTAACAATGTCTTGTGATGGACATAACCTGGAGTCTGCAGCCAATCCTGTTGCTGACGCATCACAGCGTTCCCCTTGTTATTTTTTGGCTACCGCATCAACCGAATAGACTGCCTTGAAACTGGCT
>JAATFN010000095.1 GCA_015655165.1 Betaproteobacteria bacterium
GATCCGCTGCTTTGAAGATGATAATGTTGTCCACGTTGCTGGTCGCGTCAGTCCACTGGATGACATCGCCGTCATTCAAACCGAGTTGGCATTGGCAGACCTGTCCTCGGTGGAAAAAGCCATCCATCGGGAAAACAAAAAAGCCCGTGCAGGTGACAAAGATGCCATCAAGCTGGTATCCGTTCTAGAGCGGATCATGCCTGTACTCAATGATGCACAACCTGTGCGCAGCATTGGTCTGAATAAGGAAGAATTGGCGCTGATCAAGCCTCTATGCCTGATCACTGCTAAACCTGCCATGTTTGTTGGCAATGTTGCCGATGATGGCTTCGTCAACAATCCATTACTAGATCAACTAGCCTCCTATGCGCAATCGCAAAATGCGCCCATGGTCGCCATTTGCGCGGCAATGGAAGCAGAAATTGCCGACCTGGACGATGCCGACAAAGGCGCCTTCCTGGCGGATATGGGACTGGAAGAGCCTGGACTTGACCGCCTGATTCG
This sequence comes from Betaproteobacteria bacterium, assembly GCA_015655165.1. Lineage (GTDB taxonomy): Bacteria > Pseudomonadota > Gammaproteobacteria > Burkholderiales > Burkholderiaceae_D > Herbaspirillum. The sequence continues at coordinate 505 of JAATFN010000095.1, forward strand.
TGCCGCTTCCTCGCTACTCGGGCTACAAACCTACTTTACTGCCGGAGTAAAAGAAGTGCGTGCATGGACTATTCCTATTGGCGCCACAGCACCACAAGCAGCAGGTGTCATCCATACCGATTTTGAACGCGGCTTCATCCGCGCCCAAACCATTGCTTATGAAGATTTCATCGCCTGCAAAGGCGAGCAAGGTGCTAAAGAAGCAGGGAAGATGCGTGCGGAAGGTAAGGAATATGTTGTTAAAGATGGGGATGTGTTGAATTTCTTGTTTAACGTGTGAACAATTTCTTAGAACCAGTTCACGATCTTCGATGCAACAGAGAGAGGAAGGCAAAGAGGATAAATTGCAAACTGGTGTTCAATTTTCGTTCGTAGTTTTTCCACAACCTATGGTTTTTCTCCAGCCAGGCGAAACTACGCTTGATTATCCACCGTTTTGGCATCACCTTATAAAGGTGTGCAGTTTGCACCACCTAGCGGTCTATACCATGTTATGTCGCTCGGATATCCCTTGTTACGACGCATGCAGTCATTTTCCTACTTATTCGTAAGATCGTGAACAGGCTCTTAAAAATACAGCGCCGCGAGCCGCATCAGGATGCCCGCGATACCATATGCACCGATACAATCACCATTCCCTCCTCGCTTTCTGCCTGATCAGGAACTACGCGAACCACTTAGCCAATACGCCAACCACCATTGACAGGAACCGTAGCACCAGTGATGAAGGAGGCATCCTTGCTGGCAAGCCATGCAACGGCAGCAGCAACGTCGGTAGGATGACCTGGGCGGCCTACCGGAATCTCATGGACAATTTCACCAAGCCGGGCTGAAGGGATACCTGCCGTTCCAAAAAATTCAGTCCCCTCAATCAGACCAGGGGCAATCGTATTGACAGTGATTCCCTGCGCCGCCACTTCACGCGCCAGGCTTGCAGTTAGTCCTTGTACACCGGCCTTGGCCGCTGCATAGGCAAGCCCACCGGGACGGCTGCTTCCCGATTGAGCCGCGATAGAACCAATATTGATGACTCTCCCTCCAGGACGGCGTAGATACGACAAGGCCGCCAGCGTTGCTAGAAAAGTACTTTTCAGATTTGCCGCAATAACATCATCCCAAGCATGTTCCGCTTCTTCTAAAGGACTGTCGGCGCGTACGGCAGTAGTGGAGCCTGCACAATTGACGAGCACGTCGATCCCACCCAGGTCTTGGGCCAGTGCCGAAATAGCAGCCTGCGCTTCGGAGCGAACACCGAGATCTGCAGGCTGCCAGACAGTATCGTTAGCAATACTGGACGCGACCTGTCGGAGCCTATCGCTATGACGAGCCACCAAACCAACGCGATACCCCTCTTGCCTCAGACGTTGGGCAATCGCCAAACCAATGCCGCTTGATCCACCTGTCACGACCACAGTTCTTTTTGAATTGATTGAAACCTGCATGAAACACCTCATTCAGAAAAACAGCCGGAAGCGCCGACCCACACCATACTGGGTATTGTGTGGCCACAAGCTCGATATGTAAAATATGATATAAATGAATACGTAATACATTTGAGGTATCAACATGGCAGACTTACGGCAGTTTCGGCAATTCATTGTTGTTGCCGAGGAGTTGAATTTTCGACGCGCGGCAGAGCGTCTGCACATGGCACAACCGCCTCTGACCGCAGCCATCAAGAAGCTGGAGGACGAGCTTGGCGTGTTGCTCATCGAACGTGGCAATCGCATCCACCGATTGACGGCAGCTGGTGAAGCATTTCTGCTGGAATCAAGCCGAGCATTAGCGCAAGCTCAACGTGCAGTGGAGGCAGCACGACGCGCCAGCCTGGGACAACCGAAACCGTTGCGTATCGGCTTCGTGGACAGTACCATTCCGAGACTACTTCCACAATTATTACTGACTTATCGCCAGAGGCATCCAGAAGCAGCGTTTCATCTGGAAGAAGCAACAACAGCGGATCAGTTGCTTGCGCTCCAGGAAGATCGACTCGATTTGGGACTAGTGGTCTTGCCGATCGGCTCTGTGACTCCGGAGCTTCAGGTCGAACCAATATTGCGTACGCGCATGGTGTTAGCTCTGCCAGAATCCCATCATCTGTCTCGCCGTCGGAAAGTACATCTGTGCGAACTGGCATCTGACCCGTGGGTGATGTTTCCCGCGCACTATGGCCCGGGTATGCATGGACTGATTCTCAAAGCCTGCGCTCAGGCCGGGTTCGCCCCGAACGTCATGCAACATGCCCGCCAGATGCAAACCACTGCAGGGCTGATTGCAGGTGGTATGGGGGTCGCATTGATGCCCAGTCTGTATCTCAATGCGGTTCAACCTCGAGGAGTGATATTCAAAGAGCTTTATGGCGAAGGAGTGCCGATAGCCTATGAATTAGCAATGTTGTATCAGCAGGAAAGCATCTCGAGTGACTTCAAGACCTCTGTTCGTCAAGCAGCTAAGGTATGCATGAACGAACTAGTCAACCTGCAATCGCATCAACCATCATTGAAGCAAAAAAACCGTGGACGCATTGGGGATTACAGTCAGTAAGGCCGTATGAAAACCGTATGAATCACCATCATCGCATCCCTCCTTATTTCATGCCAAAAATGGTCGAAGGAAGATGGGACAAAATCACTCAAGCCCCACGTGCACGATCCGCATGAAACGTCACGGCAAACTGAACAAAAGCATGATTCTCAATCGCGGTACGCATCTCTTTCATCAACTGCAGGTAATAATGCAAATTGTGTATCGTATTCAAACGCGCTCCAAGAATTTCTCCCGTACGGTGTAGATGATGCAAGTAAGCACGTGAGAAATTTTTGCAAGCATAACACTCACAACTTTCATCCAGTGGCTTTTGATCATCTTTATAACGCGCATTCTTGATTTTAATATCACCATAACGCGTAAATAACCAACCATTACGCGCATTACGCGTCGGCATGACGCAGTCAAACATGTCAATGCCATGCGCAACGCCCGCCACCAAATCTTCCGGTGTCCCTACTCCCATCAAATAATGTGGTTTATCCGCAGGAAGGCGGGGGCCAATATGCTCCAGTACCCGCATCATTTCTTCTTTTGGCTCACCAACCGACAAACCGCCTACTGCGATGCCATCAAAATTGAGCGTATTCAAACCCGCCAAAGACTCATTTCGCAAAGCCTCGAACATCCCGCCCTGCACAATACCAAACAAAGCATTGGGATTTTCTCCTCGCTCAAATTCGTCTCGAGAACGCCGTGCCCAGC
>JAATFN010000093.1 GCA_015655165.1 Betaproteobacteria bacterium
AGCAATCAATGGCCGGTAAATCTCGATGCGGTCATGTTCGCGCAGCACGGTATCCATGTCTTTTATTTTGCCGTAGATGCCCACACGACAGACAGACAGGTCAAGCCCAGCGCTCTCACGTAAAATGCCGCTTTGCAAAATCGCTTCTTGTACCGTCGTACCCTGACTGATAACGAGGTCCCGCAAGACCTCTTCACGGGCACTGGCATAGCAAACCTGAACGTGCAAAAGGGGTTCAGTTACTGCCATAGACGACCTCTGCGCGCTTGCAGAACGAATCAACAAAACTATTGGCGATCATGGAGAACACCGGGCCGATAATCGATTCAAACAAGCGATTAGAAAACTCGTACTCCATATTAAACTCGATTTTGCAGGCATCGTCGGCTAATGGTTTAAAATGCCAACGTGCTTCAAAATGTTTAAAAGGGCCTTCAACTAACCGCATGACCATCGTATAGGGCGGCTCATTGGTGTTTTCTGTTGTAAACGATTGTGTTAATCCATGATAATTGATCTTCAGCTTGGCAATCAATTTATCATCGACACGCGATTTCACCTCGACACCGCCGCACCAGGGTAAAAATTGCGGATAATCCTCAACGCGATCGACCAGCGCAAACATTTGCGCTGCACTGTAATGCATTAATACTGTTTTATGTACGACTGCCATAAGTAGTGGCCTATTTGATAGAATCACAAAAACAAGATTTTAACCGACAGACTGAACTTCAGACCAGATGACTATTGTTGATAACAAAAAAGCCTTCTTCGATTACTTCATTGAAGAGCGCTACGAAGCCGGTGTGGTATTGCAAGGATGGGAAGCCAAATCCATCCGTGCCGGGCGTGTGCAGCTAAAAGAAGCGTACGTCATCATCCGTAACGGTGAAATATTCCTGTTCGGCGCACACATTAGCGCACTGACCAGTACATCCACGCACGTGCACCCTGAATCGACCCGCACACGCAAACTCCTGCTCAATGCCGCCGAAATCAGCAAGCTAATCGGTAAAGTCGAGCGTTCCGGTTACACCCTGGTGCCACTGAATCTGCACTTCAAGGGCGGTCGCGTCAAATGCGAAATCGGCCTTGCCAAGGGTAAGAAACAACATGATAAACGAGAAACCGAAAGACAACGTGACGGCCAACGTGAAATCGAGGCTGCAATGAAACAACACCGCCGTTAATTTTACCGGCAATCGCCGTATCCCTTTATACAACAACAAGAACGCACCACGGCATTGCACAATGACAACACCGCTTGAAGAAGCCACTATAACCCGGCATAAAATTTCCTGGCTCGCAAAACTGGGGCCAGGCTTGATCACCGGTGCGGCTGACGACGACCCGAGCGGCATTGCGACGTATTCGCAAGCAGGTGCGCAATTTGGTTTCAACACATTGTGGACACTACTGCTGACCTTCCCGTTGATGGTCGGCATCCAGATTATCAGTGCCAGAATCGGACGCGTGAGTGGCAGAGGACTAGCCACGAACATGCGCCTGCACTACCCTATTTCGTTGCTCTACAGCATGATTGGCCTACTACTGGTAGCCAACATCATCAATATCGCCGCAGACCTTGCCGCCATGGCAGATGCCGTTACGCTGTTGATTGGTGGCCCATCACATCTGTATGCTGTTGCCTTTGGTGTATTGTCATTACTTCTGCAGATTTTTATTCCCTATAAACACTATGTCCGCTTGCTCAAGTGGTTGACATTAGCGTTGCTAAGCTATGTGGCGACTGTGTTTGCGGTGCAGATCCCGTGGAAAGACGTCGCATACGCAACGCTTCTGCCCGCCATTGGCTGGAACCCGGCTTACCTGACGATGATTGTGGCGATTTTTGGTACGACAATCAGCCCGTATCTATTTTTCTGGCAAGCGTCCCAAGAGGTCGAGGACTTGATTGCCAGTCCCCATGCGCTACCTATTATCCAGGCACCAGAACAAGCGGCATCGAATTTCCAACGCATCCATATCGATACAATGATCGGTATGGGGTTTTCCAACATTGTCGCTTTTTTCATCATGTTGACTACTGCTGTGACACTACACATGCATGGCAT
>JAATFN010000042.1 GCA_015655165.1 Betaproteobacteria bacterium
CGCATTGCCAACAGCGACAGATTATATATTCTCAGGAAATATTGTCAAGTATCAGCGTTTGTTTTCTTGTACTTTTTTTATCAACGGCCACGCTTTCGACAAGTAGTAAAACATCGACCATACTGTTAATACAGCGGCAATCCATAACAGCCAGTTACCAATGACCATGGTATCAACACCGTTAATAAAAGAGTGTCCATATAACAAAATCGGAATAGCCACCATTTGTGCTGCTGTTTTAATCTTGCCCAAAGAACTCACTGCTACCGATTTTGATGCCCCGATTTGCGCCATCCATTCGCGCAATGCGGAAATGGTAATTTCACGGCCGATAATAATGAATGCAATCACAGCATCCACACGCCCCAGATCAACCAGTACCAATAATGCACCAGCGACCATGAGTTTATCTGCGACAGGGTCAAGAAATGCGCCAAATGCCGAAGTCTGATTCCAGCGCCGTGCTAAAAATCCGTCAAACCAGTCGGTTAACGCGGCCACAATAAAGATTAAACTCGACGCCACGCCCTGATCGAAACGCGACATATCATGTTCGGGAATATAAAAAACACCGACAACTAACGGAATTAATGCAACGCGTAACCAGGTAAGTAATATAGGAATATTCAATGGCATATCTGTGATCCGTTTTTCCTTAGAACAATGTATGACAACGTCTAGAATAAGATAGTAGCAGAGCCAGAATGGGTTTCACTACTTAATCCACCATATTGTCCACAATATTCACATTCACTGTATAAATCAGACAAATTCAATGTAATTGTTTGTAAATATCCTCGGCAAGTTTCCTTGAAATACCTTCCACAGAAGCAATCTCATCCACACTTGCATCCATGACACCACGCAATCCACCAAACCGGATCAACAGCTTTTGACGGCGTTTCGCACCAATGCCTTCGATCTCTTCAAGACGAGATGTCTGACGGGCTTTAGCACGTTTGGCGCGCATACCAGTAATGGCAAACCGGTGTGCCTCGTCGCGGATTTGAGCAATCAACATTAATGCCGCCGATGCTTTACCCAGCTCTTGTGGTGCACGTCCGTCCGCAAAAATCAATGTTTCCAGACCGACACGACGCCCCTCACCTTTGGCAACACCTACAATCAAACCGATATTCAGCCCCAGTTCGGTTAATACCTGACGTGCCATCTCGACTTGACCTTTACCACCGTCAATCAACACCACATCGGGCATTACACCATCCCCGCCGGCAACCTTCTCGTAGCGACGCATCAATACTTGCCGCATGGCAGCATAATCATCACCCGGCGTAATGTCATTGATATTGTACCGACGATACTCTGCATTTTGCATGACATGATGATGAAACACGACACATGAAGCCTGCGTCGCTTCACCTTGCGTATGACTGATATCAAAGCATTCAACACGTAAACTATCGATGTCTTCTGTTTCCAGTCCTAGTGCCTCAACCAAAGCACGGGTGCGTGACTGCTGTGATCCTTGCTCGGACAATAATCGTGCCAATGCAATTTGCCCACCTTTATTAGCCATCTCGAGCCATTGACGACGTTGTCCTTGTGGTTGAAAGGATAAAGTAATGCGATGATGACACTGGTCCATTAAAGCCATCATCAATGCAGGATCATCAAACTCGGTATTGACAATCAGTGTGCCCGGAATAAATTTATCCAGATAATGCTGCGTTAAAAATGCCTTCAGGACATCAACTTCGAGCGAATGATCTCCCTCACTGCCAAGCGCATAATCAACCTGGGTCGGGAAATAGGCCCGGTCACCCAAATGCCGACGACCGCGCACCATCGCCAGATTCACACAAGCGCGCCCGCCTTGTACAACAACGGCAATAATATCGATATCGGCATCACTGCCGATTTCCATACTCTGCTGATGCAAGACCGCCGACAATGAAGCCATCTGGTTACGTACCAATGCTGCCTGCTCGAATTTCAATGCTTCGGCAAACGTATGCATTTTAATTTCCAATGCATGTAAAACCTCGTTTTGGCGGCCATGCAGGAATTGCGCCGCATTGTCGACATCGGTTTGATAGCTCTCAACATCAATCAAACCGACACACGGGCCGCTACAACGATGAATCTGATATAAAAGACAAGGACGCGTACGATTGGCAAAGACAGTATCTTCACAAGTGCGTAATAAAAATACTTTTTGTAAAATCTGGATTGATTCTCTGACCGCCCATGTATTGGGGAATGGACCGAAATACTGGTTTTTTTTATCGACCGCGCCACGGTAATACGCCATCCTCGGATAGGTATGCCCGGAGAGCTTTAAATAGGGATAGGACTTGTCGTCGCGAAACAGAATATTAAAGCGTGGCTTTAATGTTTTAATCAGATTGTTTTCCAGAAGAAGCGCCTCTGCCTCGCTTCTGGTCACCGTTGTCTCAAGACGCATAATACGCTCGACCATCATCGCAATGCGGGGACTGGTGAGCGTTTTCTGGAAATAACTGGAGACACGTTTTTTGAGATCGCGTGCTTTACCGACATACAAGATATTGTCGTCGGCATCAAAATACCGATACACACCTGGCAGATGCGGCAGTTTACTCACGGTCTCTAAAACGACCTCTTTCGGGTCTGGTGGTAAAACGTCAGACATACCGCATCATCCACATGCTAGACCAAGGCCTGCACTTGTTTACGTGCTGCCACATAACGTGCATCAAGTTGCAAAGCATCCCAGTCAAGCGCCGCCGTTTGCGGCACAAGTGCGGCAATACGTTGGGCCGAGACCACATCGATAGCAGTACCCAATCCCGATAAAATCTGATCGGCCTTCTCTGGTGAATTACAAATCAATGCCACATCACACCCTGCCGACAAGGCAGCTTTTGCTGCATCCAATGCGGTACCGGCAACCGTTGCCCCTTGCATACTCAAGTCATCACTAAAAATGACGCCTTCAAAACCCAAATCTTTGCGTAATACCGTTAACCATTTTTTAGAAAACCCGGCTGGCGACTTGTCAAACTGCGGATAAATCACATGTGCGGGCATCACTGCAGCCAGACTCATACCCAGCCAATCATATGGCCTCGCATCATGTCCCATAATCTCGTCAAAAGAACGTTCATCTACGGGAATATCCACATGTGAATCCGCTTTCACAAACCCATGCCCCGGAAAATGTTTGCCACAATTGGCCATGCCGGCCAACGCCAGCCCATGATTGACACTTTTAGCCAGCAATGTCACCACACGGGCATCCCGGTGAAACGATCTATCACCAATGACACTCGATGCGCCATAATCGACATCAAGCACTGGTGTAAACGACAAATCGACACCACAGGCACGTAACTCTGCCGCTAGCACAAATCCTAAAGCTGTTGCAACTTTCGTCGCTGCCAATACATCGTTGTCCCACAATTGACCGAGTTTACGCATCGAAGGCAAAACAGTAAAACCATCTGTTCTAAAACGTTGTACGCGCCCGCCTTCATGGTCAACTGCAATCAAAATGCCAGGACGTGCCGCATGAATAGCAGCAGTTAATGCGGCCAACTGGGCACGATCAGTATAGTTGCGGGTAAATAAAATGACACCACCTGTTAAGGGGTGACGGAGTCGACGCACATCGTCTTCGGTTAAGGTTTTACCGACAACATCGAGCATGACAGGACCTAACGGCGCCCTGTTATCTTGATTGACTGACTTCATAGTTTCTCCACAATGACAAATGCAACAGCATATTCTGCCTCATCGGTAATAGACACCTGCGCTTGCAGTCCGTTCTCGGACATCCAGGCTTGCAGCTTACCACTACAGACAACTTCAGGCTTACCGCTTGGTGCGTTTAACACCTGCATCGCACGCCATGTCATCGGCATTCTCATCCCAAGTCCGATCGCTTTGGAGAACGCTTCCTTGGCCGCAAAGCGCGTTGCCAGAAAGCGTATGCCACGCACGTCGACTTTTGCTTTACGACGCAAATATTTTTGCATCTCTTCTTCACCCAGTATTTTTTGGGCGAAACGATCTCCGTGACGCGCAAGCGCTGCCACGACACGATCGATTTTTAACATGTCCGTACCAATACCGTAAATCATTTTCGCCATTTTTTCCGGTTTATTAACCTAAACGTGCCTTGACGATGATTGCTTTCATATCGGCAACCGCTTTTTTCCATCCGACAAACACTGCTTGTGCGACAATCGCGTGCCCGATATTCAATTCGGCAATATCGGCAATACGGGCAATCGACTGCACATTGGTGTAATGCAAGCCATGACCGGCATTCACCTTCAAACCATGCTTCACACCCATCTCGACACCTGTGACAATACGTGCCAGTTCCTGTGCAAGTTCTTGCTCGTCATGCGCCTCGGCATAACGTCCCGTATGCAATTCAATGACCGAGGCACCGGCTTCCACTGCTGCTGCAATCTGTTCGGCATGTGCATCGATAAACAGACTCACACGAATACCTTCTGCCTGGAGTTGTGTAATGGCGGCTTTAACTTGTGTGAAGTGGGTGACGATATCGAGTCCACCTTCAGTTGTCACTTCTTCGCGTTTTTCAGGGACCAGACACACATCTTGCGGTTTGATACTACACGCAAAATCAATCATCTCGGCAGTCACAGCCGCTTCCAGATTCATGCGTGTACGTAACAAAGGGCGAATGGCACGTACATCGGCATCTTTAATATGACGACGATCCTCGCGCAAATGCAGTGTGATTGCATCCGCGCCGGCTTCTTCTGCCAACAATGCTGCCTGGACCGGGTCTGGATAGGTCGTACCACGTGCATTACGCAACGTCGCCACATGGTCGATATTGACACCTAATTCGATCACAGAACCCACAGGGTGTAAAAAACTCATGATATTGCCCGAATAACAGTTAGTTGATGTGTAAACGTCTATTTTAGCGCCGCTGCGTCTGAATTTGGCTTTTTTTGGCAAAAGCTGATCCCGATCACACGTGTTGTCGTACTACATCGTCTGGTGTTTATTTTTTTTATAATCCCAGTTCAGCACAACCATTGCCACCGCACCAATCACAACACCCCAGAATGCCGCCCCAATACCAAACAGCGTCATACCGGAAGCTGTCACTAAAAAGGTGATCAATGCCGGCTCGCGTTGCTTGACATCGGCCATTGCAACCACCATTCCACTGGCAATCGTACCAAATAAGGCAAGACCGGCAATCGCCATGATGAGTGTTTTAGGAAATGCCGCAATCAATGCGACAACTGTTGCACCAAACACACCTGCAAGCAAATAAAAGATGCCGGCAAACACACTGGACATATAACGTTTAGCAGGATTCTCATGCGACTCTTCTCCCGCGCAAATGGCAGCTGTAATTGCTGCCAGACAGACCGAGAAACATCCAAATGGTGCCAACAACATGGTGGCAAGTCCTGTCCATGTCATCAATGACGATACAGGTGGTGCATAACCGCACGAACGCATCACGGCAACACCAGGCACGTTTTGTGACGCCATCGAGACAATAAAGAGAGGAATACCGACACTTAACAATACCTTGATAGAGAACTCCGGCATCATCAATACCGGCTTTGTCACAGCCACATCTGCCATGCCGAACACCAATAGTCCTTTTGACCATGCAAATAGCGAGCCCAGAACCAGTACAAGAATAATTGCGTAACGTGGCATCAGACGTCTACCCAGCAAATAGGTGACAAACATCAATGAGACCAATGCAAACTGCTGTTGCATTGCTGCAAACACATCCATGCCGAAACGCACCAAAATACCTGCCAACATTGCTGAGGCAATCGACAAGGGAATGCGTTTCATGGATTTTTCAAAAATGCGGGTAACACCACACAACGTCACTAATGCACCACTAAAAATGAACACGCCAATGGCCTGATTCATCGTCACGCCTTCAAGACCTGTAATTAACAAGGCAGCGCCTGGTGTGGCCCAAGCGGTAACAACAGGAATACGGTAACGTAACGACAAGCCAATACAGGTAATACCCATACCAAAACCTAATGCGCCAATCCATGAACTGATCTGTTCCGGTGTTGCCCCGGCAGTTATCGCTGCCTGAAACACAATTGCAGCCGATGATGTAAAACCGACCAATACCACCACAAACCCGGCAGCAACAGCAGACCAGGAAAAATCCTTCAATAATCTATTTATCATGCTGCTGGCAACTCCTGTTCTTATATCAAAAACAAACATGCCCTTCACAGGTCATCATTGCTTTTGTTTTTTATAGCTGCATCAGATCAATCAACATCTGTCGGGTGTTGATTTTGGCATTGCCCAAATGATGGGCCAATAAGAAACGCATCAACAATTTACTTTGCGTTTGGGTTGTTGCATCACTGTAGTCTTCCCGTTCCATATCGAGCAATGTCTTACCAGTCACACGTGGCCATACATCGGATACATTGGCCAGGCGCACCCCTTGCAAAGGATCAATCACATAGGACTGTTCTGCAACTACTGCCTTGGCATCTCCCGCCGTGACTGTCCAGTTACCGGCCACACCTGTTTCTTTCAACAATGCGCGCTCGAACTGGCGTAAAACAATCGGTGCTGCCTCGCCGTGCGCCAGACGATTTAATGTCGCCACATAATGATCGAACAACACAGGATGGGGATCTTCGCGGGCAATTAATTTCACCAACAATTCATTCAGGTAAAAACCGCACAGCAGTGCCGATTTTTCCAGTGGCAATAAACCGCCAACCCACTCGGCAGCTGTCAATGTTTTGACTTCTGATTTGCCACTCCAGCTAAACGACAGGGGTTGAAATGTCTGCAATACACCGCGCAATTTTGAATGTGGGCGTTTGGCACCTTTAGCGACCAAAGCAATTCTGCCATACTCGCGCGAGAATACATCAATGATCAGGCTGGTTTCTTTATGGGGATAGCTATGCAACACAAAGCCTGGCTGGGCTGCAACACGATGCTCTTTTTCCAGAGGCTTGCGTTTGACGGAAGATTTAGCGGCAGCAACAGCAGGCACAGTGTTAGCCACTGTTACGTCATCAACAGCTGTAACCGATGATGTCAGATAGTCTGCTATGCTTGCCATGGCGCCACTCTTTAAGATTTATTCATAACCGTACGAGCGCAATCTTGCTTCGTTGTCTGCCCAGCCGGATTTCACTTTGACCCAGATTTCCAGGTACACAGGGCCATCAAACAAACGCTCCATATCCTGTCTTGCCTGTGTCGAAATATCTTTCAGGCGCGCACCCTTCTGGCCGATGACCATGGCTTTATGTCCGTCACGCTCGACAAGAATCGCTGCAAAAATACGGCGTAAATTACCTTCTTGCTCGAATTTCTCAATCACAACAGTACTTGTGTAAGGCAACTCGTCACCAACAAAACGAAAGACTTTTTCACGGACGATTTCCGACGCCAGAAACTTCTCGCTACGATCGGTAATATCATCTTCATCAAATACCGGTGCATTGACCGGCAAGTGTTTTTCCACTTCGTCTTGCAAACGATCCATCTGGAAACGCTGCTTGGCCGAGACAGGCACAATCGCAATGAAATCGTGCAACAGAGATAACTGTTGTGCAAAATTCATTAACGCCGCTTTGTCTTTAATGCGATCTGTTTTATTCAATACCAGAATAACCGGTACATTCGTCGGCAACAATTTCATCACCTGTTTGTCTGCATCACCGAATGTACCAGACTCGACTACAAATAAAACCACATCGACCGATGTCAATGTATTGGTCACAGTCCGATTTAAAGTTTTGTTCAACGCATTGCTATGACGCGTTTGAAATCCTGGTGTATCGACATAGACAAACTGTGCTTTGTCGGTTGTCTGAATTCCGATAATACGATGGCGTGTTGTTTGTGCTTTACGGGAAGTAATACTTACTTTTGCGCCGATTAACACGTTCATCAATGTAGACTTGCCCACATTAGGACGGCCAACAATGGCAATATAACCACAACGGAAATCGTTTTTTACATCGGAGCCAGATGGTGAAATATCAGTCATGCGTTCTTTACTTTGATTCTGAAGGTGTTGAAGCGTCTTGCGACTCGGGTGTATCCATACCGGCTAATACCGAATTTTTACCAGCATGCTTGATCACTGTTTTATCGGTATCGTAACTACTGTCTTTACCTTGCACTTCACCTTCTTCAAGCTTCATGTTTTCCTGCTTTTCCAGCGCGACAATATCAACCGGCTTAGCCGTAACCGTTTTTGCCTTCGCCGGCTTGGATTCTTTTCTGGAGGGTGTTGCCCGCAATGTATCCAATGGTTCATCAGACTGGGACTGGATCGTTGCAATGCCAACCAATTTCATTTGTGCTGTCGCACGTGGTTTGCGTGCAGTACCCGGCACTTTCACCAATGCCACTTGCACAGCCTCCAAAGCCAGCTTGGCTGCTGCCTGCTCGCCAGCACGTCGGCTACCACCATTACCATATACCTGGATATCGAGTTTGGGTACCAGACATTCTATTTCGAACATCTGATTATGCGCCGCACCATGCGTTGCGACGACATTGTATTGCGGTAAAGGAATTTTTTTGCCCTGCAAGTACTCTTGCAACAATGTCTTGGCATCTTTACCCAGCGTTTTAGGATCAACGGTATCTAAAATCGGAATATAAAGCGAACGGATAACATGACATGCCGTATCGAATCCGCCATCCAGAAAGATCGCGCCAAATAGTGCTTCCAACGTATCAGCCAGGATAGAAGGACGTCTGAATCCACCCGACTTCAATTCACCCTCACCCAAGCGTAAAAATTGCGACAACTCCAGACGTTGTGCAATTTCATAAAGAGATTGCTGTTTAACCAGATTTGCACGTAGACGTGACAAATCACCTTCATCGATTTTGTCGTAGCGTTCGAATAACAAGGATGCAACGACACAGTTGAGAACAGAGTCCCCTAAAAATTCCAGACGTTCATTATGCAAACTGCTGTGGCTACGATGTGTCAAGGCCTGCTGTAGTAAAGCAGCATCCTTAAACGTGTGGCCTAGCCGATTTTGCAATAGTAATAAATCCATTTATTTATCCGGCAAAACGTGCATTGAATGTTTGCCTCATTCCTGTGATTATATAAATTAACATCATTTAAAACTGCCAATGCGACTTAAGTCCCCTAAATTCATCCATACAAAAAAGGCTTTGCCGACAATGTTAGCATCCGGCACAAAACCCCAATAACGGCTATCGGCACTGTTGTCGCTATTATCACCCATCATGAAATACTGACCTGGCGGTACAGTGCAAATAAAACCTTCAGTGTTATAAGAACACAAATCGCGATTCGGGTATTCCCAAGGAGTCACAAACGCCGGTGAAGCAGTATCTGTCAGAATCTGGTGCGCCACACCGGAGATATTTTCATCCCAGTGCTGGAAGTATTTCAAGCCGTTGTCGCCTTCCTTGTACAAATACTCGGGCAGTGCAGCATAAGATACCGCCTCGCCATTAATAGTCAACTTCTTGTTTTTGTACTCGATTTTGTCGCCCGGCACACCAACTACACGTTTGATATAGTCCATGGACATATCTTTCGGGTATTTGAATACCACGACATCACCGCGTTTGGGATCATTGACTTCGATGATCTTTTTATTGACGATCGGCAAGCGTACACCATAGGTAAACTTGTTCACCAAAATCAAGTCGCCGATTTGCAATGTCGGCACCATCGAGCTCGATGGAATTTTGAACGGCTCATATAAAAACGAACGCAAACAAAACACCAGCGCGATAACAGGAAAGAAACTCCCGGAATACTCGATCCAGGCAGGACGTCTTAACTGGTCTGCTTCAATGGAAGCACGTGCTGATGTATCGGCACGGATACCGTCTGTACTGAGCTTGGCTACACGTGCATCAAAAGCCACCAAGGCAGCATCAGCTTTCGCACGACGTTGCTTGGCCAGATAAAACGTATCAACAACCCAGATGATGCCTGTTACCACCATCAATAAAAAGAGAATCAGCGTAAAGTTGCTGAGAAGTGACTGGTAGCTCATTTGTCTTCCACTTGTAAAATTGCCAGGAACGCTTCTTGCGGGATCTCGACAGAACCCACTTGTTTCATGCGTTTCTTACCTGCTTTTTGTTTCTCGAGCAGCTTACGCTTACGACTGATATCGCCACCATAACATTTAGCCAACACGTTTTTACGCAAAGCTTTAACGTTCTCACGGGAAATAATTGTCGCACCAATCGCCGCTTGAATCGCCACATCAAACATCTGGCGCGGAATCAGTTCACGCATTTTCGCAGCTACCGCACGGCCACGATATTGACTATTTGCACGATGGACAATAATTGCCAATGCATCTACTTTTTCACTGTTAATCAGCATATCGACTTTGACCACATCGGCAGCACGATATTCCTTGAATTCGTAATCCATCGATGCATAACCACGTGATGTCGACTTCAAACGGTCAAAGAAGTCCAGAACAATCTCGGCCATCGGCATTTCATAGGTCAACTGTACCTGTTTACCGTGGTAACTCATATTGGTTTGTACACCACGTTTTTGTGTACACAATGTAATGACAGAACCGACATACTCTTGCGGCATATACAAGTTGACCGTCACAATCGGCTCGCGTACTTCCTCGATCTTCGACGGCTCGGGCATTTTGGATGGATTATCCACCATCAATGTGGTGCCGTCAC
>JAATFN010000436.1 GCA_015655165.1 Betaproteobacteria bacterium
CAACCATTTCCGGGTCGAGAGCGCTGGTCGGTTCATCGAACAGCATGGCAGGTGGATCCATGGCCAGTGCACGTGCAATGGCCACACGTTGTTGTTGACCACCGGATAATTGGCCTGGATAGGCATTCGCTTTGGATCCCAAGCCGACACGCTCTAGCAGCATCAAGGCTTTTTCTTTGGCTTGCGTAGTTTTCTGTTTGAGTACTGTGACCGGTGCCAACGTAATATTTTCAGTCACAGACAGGTGGGGAAACAGGTTGAAACTCTGGAAGACAAACCCAATGTGGCTACGGAATTTATTGAGGTCAAGCGCTGGAGAGTTAATGTCCTGGCCATTAAATTCGATCGTGCCTTTCTGGATTTCTTCCAGACGGTTAACGGTACGAATCAATGTTGATTTTCCGGATCCTGATGGACCGCAGAGAACGACAACTTCTCCTTTGTCAATATGTGTCGAGATGCTGTTAAGCGCATGGTAACTGCCATACCATTTATCGACTTTCTTAAAGGAAATCATTGGTAATTTGCTGGGTGCGTTCGATATCATAGCTGTTCTCGTTACTTTAATTGGATTGTGGTTTCATTGCACAGATGGCGTAGGGACGATCGATACGAGAAGACTTTTTTCCCGTTTTTTTGTAATCCGGCGCTCGAGTAGTCTTGCCAGCCACGACAGGGTGAAACACAGTATGAAATAAATGGCTGCGAGTAACAGAAAAACCTGAAGCGGCATCGTCATGAGCGTACCGTTGATCTGGTTTGCCGCGAGTGTGATTTCATTGACACTAATCACATAGCCAAATGCCGTATCTTTGATCGTGGTTGAAAACTGGCCGATCATGGCAGGCGTCATGTTGTAGATGGCTTGCGGCAAAATAACCTTGAACATGGTCTGCATATAAGACAAGCCCACAGAACGCGCTGCTTCGGTTTGTCCACGTGGCAGTCCTTCAATACCGGCACGTACGATTTCTGCGAGGTAGGCTGCCTGATAAACGATGATGGTCACCAGCATCGTGGTAAAACCGCTAACAGCCCTGCCAAGCAGAATCGGTATGAAGAAGTATGTCCAGAAAATGAACATGATCAAGGGAACGCCCCGTGCAAAATAAACGATGCAGGTTGCAGGAACACGTAACCATTTGAAATGGCTGATGCGACACAATGCCAGTACGACGCCCAAAGGAAATGCCATTGCAATACCGAAGAACGACAGTAAAAAAGTGATTGCCAGGCCGCCCAAGGGACCATGCGGATATTGGCCGATCAGGAGCAGGGTCCAGTTGTCACTTAAAATTGAAATGATATCGTTCATGTGTTACCTCGTTACAATACGGAAGTGACGTTCTAGTTTTTCGCCAAGCACCATGATCAGAATCGAAATACCCAGATAAATTACTGTTGTGAACAAATAGATTTCGAAGGTTTGAAAGGACTGGCTTTCAATTTCTTTAGTGACGTAGGTCAGTTCTATGACACCGATGGTCATCGCCAGACTGGTATTTTTAAAAAGCAGTACCGTATGGTTGACCAGTGTTGGTAACGCAATCCGTATGGCTTGCGGGAGAATAACTTTTCTGGCCGCTTGCAGGTAACTCAGGCCAAGTGCACGGGAAGCTTCCAGTTGTGATGATGGAATGGAGCGTATGCCGCCCCGTAAATCTTCCGCCATATACGCACCCATGCACATGCCGATTGCCATTAATGAGTAGATGAATTCACTACCTAGATGATTGATCCATTGTTGCGTTTGCTCTGGCAGCAAAGACGGTATGCCGAAGTACCAGATAAAGATCTGAACTAAGAGCGGTACATTCTGATGGTATTCTACGAAAGCTGTCGCGAAGATCCTGCCAACGCGACTGCTGCTCATTCTGAGGACTGCAAGAAAGACAGCCAGAATGGCTGCAAGCAGCCACGCAAGAATTGTCAGCTCCAGCATCGTGATGACGCCGTTGAATATCCATTGGAGATATTCTGCGCGAGTGAAAATGGAAAAATCGAGTAGCATGTTCATAGTTGGTATCGTGAGGCAATAGGCAATGGTTGACCTGTTTTTATGACGTAATCAAAAACATGGATACAAATTGGCATGTATTTCCTTTACCTTGTTAATCGCCATGACGGTATCAAGTGCATGATGTGAACGAATTTCAAGCACTTTTACTGAGTTCGCTTGTCTTGATGCATTCGCGTACTGCCTTGTCCAATGCAGCACAACCAGCTTCAATTTGTTCCATTGATGTTGCAAACGAAATGCGTAGATAGCCAGGAGCCCCGTAAGATGTACCATCAATTGTCGCAACACCGGCAGATTCCAGAAAAAACATCACAACATCCGAATCGGATGCAAGAACCTTGCCAGTGGGTGTTGTTAAACCAATCAATTCTTTCACACTTGGAAAAACATAAAATGCACCATCGGGTTTGCCGCAACTGATATGCGGAATCGCATTGAGCAGTTTGACGATGCGTTCGCAGCGTTGTTCAAACATGCCAACTGCTTCTTTAACGCATTCTTGCGGTCCATTTAATGCAGTAATAGCTGCAGCTTGACTCATGGCACTTGCACATGTCGTGCTTTGTGATATCAACAGATTAATCGACTTGATCAAGGCTTTGGGACCAGCACCATAGCCGATACGCCAGCCGGTAAACGCATAGGATTTCGACAGGCCATTAACGATCAGGCAGCGCGCGCGCAGTTGTGGCGCGACATTCAAAATGGAGTAGTGACGTGCATTGCCATATACGAAATGTTCATAAATTTCGTCTGTCATGATCCAGATATCCGGATATTGTTCAAGCACAGCACTAATGGCTTCAAGTTCTTCTTTGGAATAAACTGCACCACTTGGATTGTTGGGCGTGTTTAAAATTACCCAGCGTGTTTTGTCGGTAATGGCCTGACGCAAATCGGCGGCAGTCAGTTTGAAATTGTTTTCTGCAGGGCAGGCAACAATGACGGGCACACCTTCATTAATGATGACCATATCCGGATAGGATACCCAGTAAGGAGCAGGGATGATGACCTCATCACCTTTGTTGACGGTTGCAGTCAAGGCATTATAAATAATGTGTTTGGCACCACAGCCGACAATGACTTCATCAATGGCAAAATCCAGATTGTTTTCCCGCTTGAGTTTGTCTGTGATCGCTTTGCGTAAAGCCGGTGTGCCGGATGAGTTTGTATAGCGTGTATGACCTTCATCCATAGCACGCTTGCCTGCCTCGATGATGTGTTGTGGAGTCGGAAAATCCGGTTCACCGATTGTGAAGTCGATAATTGCATGACCGTTGGCGCGTAGCTTGTCTACAGTGGCTTTGGCTGCCATGCTCGGGGAAGGTTTGACTGCAAGCAGGCGTTTTGCCGGGAATTGATTCACGATAGGTTCCATTCTCTCTATGTAGTTAGTGGGCGCGATTACAGTTCGTAGGATTTCAAAATGCTGCCAAGCCACGGGATATCGCGTTTGCCTGAATCAATATCCGCCTTGATGGCATTTTCTTTTGCGGCAGTCTGTTTCGCTGCTGCCAGTACTTTTTCTGCGTCGGCAAGCGCGAAAGTGACAATACCATCTTCGTCTGCAACGACGATGTCGCCTGGATTGACAACTTGTCCACCAATGGATACCGGAATGTTCAGTGCGGCAGGGCCACCCTTGTAAGGGCCTCTGTGGATTGCACTACGTGCATAGCAAGGAAAATCCGCTTCATAAAAGGCTGCACTGTCACGAATCGAACCATCGACAATGAAACCGGCGCAGCCATGCAGGCGTGCGTAACTCATGATGAGGTCACCCACCAGTGCGTTTTTCAGATCACTGCCACCATCTATGACCAATACGTGGCCTGGTGACAAGGTTTGCAGTGCTTTGTAAATAATCGTGTTGTCGCCCGGTCTGACCTTGATGGTCAATGCTGTGCCGACAAGCTTGGCTTGACGATGGAATCTTGTTAACCCTGTAATGCCGGTCAAACGACCGAGATTGTCGCTGATGTAGGGTGTGACGACATCACGGAAGGCGTCGAGTACCGATGAAGGGGCCACTGGTGCCGGTGGGTTAACTGTGTAGTCAGACATGTAATCTCCTTATATGAATAGTGGATATGCAATGGAGATGATTCTGATAGTGATGATAAATAAAAAAAAGCGATATTTTTATATTGAAACCAATCTAAAAAAGATATATAAAGCCAATTATGTACTGCTTAGGTGAAAACTGCGCTTTACCAATTCCTTACTGGTTCATAGCAGAATAATTTGCACAATATGCCTGCGTTATTTGCACCAAATTGGGGATTTCTGATGATGTAC
>JAATFN010000165.1 GCA_015655165.1 Betaproteobacteria bacterium
ATGCGGAGCAACAGGCACGCTATTTCAACTCCGCCAATGCCTTTAACATCAAGTTACCTAACGTACCTTCGCACGCTTTTGACGATGTGGCCGCTGCCGCCATGACAAGCGGCATGCCCACCGGTTGGTATGCTTGCGACCAGTCGCAGGCCATGCAGTGCGATTTTGCCGCTACCACGCCACTGATGCTGGCGCGTTATGCCCGTATCAATGCAGGTGATGACTGGACTTTCCGGCCTATCTCCAGCGGTGTCATCTGTTATGTCATTCAGGGTTCTGGCAGCAGCAAGACTACCACGGAGCAATTACAGTGGGGCACAGGTGATGTACTTTTTTTTGCAGGTGGCCAAGACATTGCACTAACAGCCGATGGCGTGGATGCAGTGCTGTGGGTGGTGACTGATGAGCCACTCTACTCACTATGCCATGCACAACCGCAGTCATCCTTGCAACTACCGACCGTGCACTACTGCCACGCCGATATTGAACATCAATTGCAACTGATCCGGCAAAAAACTGCTGACACTGACACTTCGGGGCGCGCGGTGATATTTTCCAGTGCAACATTACAGGACAGTCGCAACATCCTGCCAACGCTCACCCTCTCACTCAATAGCCTGGAAGGACATTGCGACCAGATGCCGCATCGGCATAACTCGGCTGCCATCACACTGGTGGTCTCAGGCAATGGCTGTCACACAACCATCGATGATCAGCCGGTACCTTGGCAGCCTTGGAGCACCTTGGTCACCCCTGCAGGGGCTGCACATTCGCACCATAATCGTGGTGACGTGCTGGCACGCTTCTTAATTGTCCAGGATGGGGGGCTTTACTATCATGCCCGTACCATGGGCTTTCAATTTCTCGAACAGACAAATGCCAGTCTGTCTTCTTAAATCACACCAAGGACTATTTTCATGCCGTTGATCAAAATCAACATGTACCGTGGCCGGTCTAAAGCCGAAATCAAGACATTGCTGGATACAACCCATGAGGCCATGCTCGAAGCATTCAAGGTACCAGTTCGCGACCGTTACCAAATCGTACTGGAGCACGACAAGGATAACATGATTGCACAAGATACTGGTCTGGGCTTCACACGCACTGACAAATTCATCCTGATAGAAGTTGTCTCACGCCCCCGATCCAAAGAATCCAAACAGCTTTTCTACCAGTTGTTGTGCGAAAAGTTACTGGCTAGCAGCGGTATCGAAAAGACTGACATCATGTTTAGCTTCGTGATCAACAGTGATGAGGACTGGTCCTTTGGCGGCGGCCAGGCACAGTTTCTGACAGGCGCACTGTAAGGCTGTCAACGTTCCTGTGGTCGTATCTACAAGCCAAAGAGGGAGACCGGACAACTGTTGTATCCGGTTTGCAATCCAGTTGAGTGTCACCCTGGCACCATCTGAAAACAAAAAGAGGTGCCTGATCGCACCTCTTTTGCATCACCCGACTATCTCGATTGACTAGCCCAGTAACAAGGCGTCATCATCCAGTATTTCGCCACGGGTTTTCTCGAACATCTTCAAGAGATCTGGTACATCCAGACCGGCACGCTGTTCACCTGAAACATCCAACACAACACGCCCCTGATGCAACATGACTGTTCTGTCACCGTAATCCAATGCCTGACGCATGCTGTGGGTGACCATCATCGTTGTCAGACTGCTTTCTTTGACGATTTTCGCAGTCAACTCCAACACAAAGGCTGCTGTTTTAGGATCCAATGCCGCAGTATGTTCATCCAACAATAAAATCTGTGATGGCTGCAATGCGGCCATCAGTAAACTGACTGCCTGACGTTGTCCACCGGACAGTAAACCGATACGGTCTGTCAAACGGTTTTCCAGCCCAAGATTTAAAATCGACAAACGCTCACGGAACACTTCGCGCATGCCACGCTTGATGGCAAACCCGAAACCACGACGCTTGCCGCGAGCCATGGCCAACGCCATATTCTCTTCGATTGTCAACGCCTCGCAGGTACCTGCCATCGGATCCTGGAATACCCGCGCAACCATATTGGCACGACTCCAGGCATGTTTTTTCGTGACATCGATACCATCGATTTCAATTTTGCCGTCGTCGACTAATAAATCTCCGGAAATCGCATTCAAAAATGTTGATTTACCCGCACCGTTAGAACCGATGACCGATACAAACTGGCCTTCAGGAATCGTCAGGCTCAACCCCCGTAATGCCCGATTCTCAATTGGTGTACCCGGATTAAAGGTAATCTGGAGGTTCTCTGCGTTCAGCATCTCAGGCACCTCCCTTTTTACGCACAAGAAACTTGCGCTTGGCCAATGGCAACACCAGTACAACCATGACCAATAAGGCAGTAATCAGATTTAAGTCTTGTGCCTGCAAGCCGATGAAGTCGCTGTTTAACGCCAAAGCGATAAAGAAACGGTAGACAATCGCACCGATAATCACCGCAAACGTTGCCCAGACAAGGCGCCTTGCCGGCAGAATATTTTCACCGATGATGACGGCTGCCAGACCAATCACAATGGTACCGATACCCATAGAGATATCCGCACCACCTTGTGTCTGCGCGAACAAAGCACCCGCCAAAGCGACCAAGGCGTTGGACAACGCCATCGCAGCTAATGTCGCACGGCCGGTAGCAATACCTTGTGCACGTGCCATACGTTCGTTGGCACCTGTCGCACGCATGGCCAATCCGATTTCAGATGAAAAAAACCAGTCCAGCAACAGTTTTGCAACGACCACTACAACGACCAGTATCAATGGGCGTGCGACATAGTCGGGAATCCATTCCGGCTGCAAAACAGAGAAAATCGTCGGTTCGCTAATTAACGGCACATTCGGTTTACCCATAATGCGCAAATTAATCGAATACAAGGCCGTCATCATCAAAATACTGGCCAGCAATGCCAGAATTTTAAGACGCACATTCAGCCAGGCCGTGAGATAGCCTGCAATTGCACCGGCACCAATGGCCACCGCCGTTGCAAAAAAAGGATCATGGCCTGTAGCGATCATGGTCGCCGCTACAGCACCGCCCAACGGGAAACTACCGTCAACGGTCAAATCCGGAAACGATAGTATGCGAAATGAAATCAGTACCCCAAGGGCCACCAGACTAAAAATCAGCCCGATTTCGAGTGCCCCCAACAACGTATACAACGACATAAATAAACTTTCTTTAAACACATATTCGGCATGAGCGTACAACGCCCATGCCGAATATGTCCTCATCGCGGTTGCTACTAAAATTGCTGGCTGTGTCAGACACAACCAGCCGCAAACAACCTTAGTTAATGACTTTATCCGCAGTCTTCAACAATTCTGCCGACAACGTCACACCTTGCTTTTGTGCGGCAGACGGATTGACGAACAATTGCAGTTTCTTGCCAGGTGCAGGCGCAATATCGCCTGGTTTTTCACCACGCAAAATACGGGTGACAAGTTGGCCCGTTTCACGGCCCAATTGGTAAAAATCGATACCCAAACCGGCAAATGCCCCGCGTGTCACACCACTTGGATCAGACGAAATCAACGGGATCTTGGCATCGTTACAAACTTTGACCACTGCCTCGTAGGTTGCCATCACATTGTTGTCTGTCGTGCTGTACATCACATCGATACGACCGATCAGGCTTTTAGCTGCAGGACCGACGTCAACAGTACGGGGCGCGGCAACACTCACAACTGACACACCACGCTTGTCCAAGACCGATTTCAGATTTTCCAGCGCGGAAACGGAATTTGCCTCGCCCGGATTGTATACGATACCGACACGCTTGGCATTCGGTACGAGTTGTTTAATAAAATCTGCTTGCTTGACCGGGTCCAGCATATTGGACATGCCGGTCACATTCGTCTTCGAAGGCTGCCAGTTTTTCACCAGTTGTGCTGCCAACGGGTCTGCCACAGCAGAAAACACGACGGGGATCGATTTTGTTGCTGCGATAATGGGTTGCGCTGATGGTGTGGCAATCGCAATAATCACATCAGGATGACTCCCGACAAACTTACGGGCAATTTGACCGGCGGTACCAGCATTACCTTGGGCGCTTTGAAACTCCCATTTCAGATTTTTACCCGGCTCGAACCCGGCAGCCTTCAATTCGTCTTGTGCACCATCCCGCACGGCATCCAGGGCCGGATGTTCCACAATCGCAGTAATTGCGACATATTTTGTATCGGAAGCGTGTCCCACGCCAACTGCCGACAACAGTGCCACACCTGTCAGTACAGATGCGGCTTTACGTAATGTAAACATATTTTTCTCTTTTTAAAAAATAAGAATCCAAACTGCCTGATACAGTCTCCACTGCCCTTACTTGATCATTGTTTTAGCAGACGCGATCAACTGCGGCGATAAAATCACACCCTGCTTGGCCGCTGCGGCTGCATTTAAGAACAACTCAAGCTTATCGCTTGTTTTTGAAGCAATCACACTTGGTTTTTCACCTTTTAAGATACGCACAACCACACTGCCAGTCTGGCGACCAAGATCATAATAACTAATACCCAACGCCGCAACTGCACCTCGTCGCACACTGTCAGTATCTGAACCCACTACCGGAATTTTTGCATCATTACCGACTTTAACCAATGCCTCATAAGCAGAAATGACGTTATTGTCCGTATTGGTATAAATCACATCGACTTTGCCAATTAAACTTTTTGTCGCTGTTGCGACATCAATTGTACGTGGTGCCGCAGCTTCAACCAGTGTCATGTTTTCTTTGGCCAATCGGGTTTTCAATTCTTTGGCAACAACAACAGAATTTGCCTCACCGGGATTGTAAACAATCCCCACACGCTTGGCATGCGGTACAAGTTTCTTGATCAAATCGATTTGCTTATCCGCGTCCAGCAAATCGGATACACCGGTGACATTGGTGCCACTGGAAGTCCAGCTTTTAACCAGTTGCGCAGCTACCGGGTCGGTCACGGCCGAATACACAACAGGAATTGTCTTGGTCGCAGCCACCACGGCTTGCGCTGACGGTGTAGCAATGGCCACAATGACATCGGCTTTGTCACCAACATATTTACGCGCGATTTGTGCGGCAATGGCAGGATTGCCTTGTGCACTCTGGAATTCCCAC
>JAATFN010000094.1 GCA_015655165.1 Betaproteobacteria bacterium
AAGCGTACGTTGACATGCATCTGGTCTGAAATTTTAACGATACCCATAGTCTATTAGCATATGAAATGTATACATTCCATATACTACCATGTTACCAACAAGTCGTTCACGACAGTGCTGTACTATGGGGATACTGCTCCACAAAAAAGTCCAACAATGCACGTACTGCAGGCACAAGAGCACGTCTGGCAGGATAAGCCGCATGAACTATCCCAGTTGGCGGTCCCCATCCCGGCAACACCTCGACCAAACGACCGGCTGCCAGATCGCTGCTGCACATATAGTCTGGCAGCATGGCAGCACCTGTGCCTGCCAATGCCGCAAAATACAAGGTATGCAAATCGTCAGCAATATAACGTGGTGTATGGGTATGCACATATTGTTTACCATCGGGGCCAACCAATAACCAACTACTCTTGCCATTGGCAGCGGACATCGCCAGCGTATCAAGATGGACGAGATCGGCTGGCCTGCACACTGGTTCCCGATGCTGTAGCTGTACCGGATTGACAACCAGTATCAGGCGGCTTACATCGAGTATTTTAGCTACGAGCGTTGTGCTGTCTTCAATTTCCGGGCGCACGCGTAATGCAATATCGATACCCTCTTCAATTGGATCAACTGGCCGATTGAGTACACGCAAGTCAATATGTACCTGTGGGTAACGCTGCATAAATTCCGGCAACATGGCACCCACTGTACTTTGTGCGAGCGTGACCGGACAGCTGACCCTCACTGTGCCGCGTGGCTCCGTCTGCACTTGGGAAATAGCTTCGGAAGCCGCTGCTGCCGCATCGCGCATTGCCATACAATGATGCAGGTAAATTTCACCGGCATGGGTTAACGACAAACTACGCGTACTGCGCTGCAACAGTTGCTCTCCCAAACGCTCTTCCAGTTCGGCAATCCTGCGGGACAATCTTGTCCGGGGTATCCCCAATGCGCGCCCGGCAGCTGCAAAACCACCATGATCGACCACTTCCGCGAAATACACCATGTCATTTAAATCATGCATCATTCGTCCTATTTTTGAGACAAATTGTATCGAATTCGATAACTTATCAGTGACTTGTCGCAAGTATACAATGATTGGCATCTAGTCATCGCCCCCCTCCTATGACTTTTTTAATATGACTCAAAGGATGCACTTATTATGAAACTTTTACACGTCGACTCCAGTATTCTTGGTAGCTACTCCGCATCACGCAAACTCACAGCAGACATCGTCGCTGCATGGACAAAAAAACATCCAGATACGCAAGTTGAGTATCTGGATCTGGCAGTGGATGCCCCAAACCATTTCAGTGCGGACGCAATCGGTATTAAAGCCGGTTTACAAGCAGAACCAACCGAAGCACAACGCTATGAAAACGGTGTATCGGAAAAACTCATTACCCAGTTTCTGGCAGCAGACGTCATCGTCATTGGCGCACCGTTTTATAACTTCACTATCCCGACACAGTTAAAAGCATGGATTGATCGTCTGGCACAAGCTGGTCGTACCTTCAAGTACACAGATAAAGGCTCTGTCGGTCTGGCAACAGGTAAAACAGTGATTGTCGCGTCGACACGCGGTGGTATTTATTCAACAAGTGAAGGTGGCCAAGCAGCAGAACATCAGGAAAGCTACCTGAAAGTCGTATTTGGTTTCTTTGGTATTACCGATGTACGTATTGTGCGTGCTGAAGGTTTGGCGATGGGCGAGGAAGCAAAAGCTGCAGCATTGAAATCTGCACAAGATGCCATCCCATCTGCTGTCGCATAACATCTACAAAACGTTTTTTGTCGGAATGCCTTCATGGCATTGACGACAATAAGCACACCAGCTTAAGATTACCGTTGTCCTCCCGCCCCTGCCTATATTTGCAGCGGCGGGTTTTTTTATATCAAAACGACGTGAAGATAATATCAGCCTGCAACACGATTTTTCTTCACAATGAGGTCCTGTCGGGCAAATCAAACTGTACCTCATTGAATAGCGCTGTGATTGTAGCCTTGGCATGCAACCAGATACGTTACTTCATCGAAGACATATCGATCACAAAACGGTATTTCACATCGCTCTTCAACATACGTTCATAAGCAGTATTGATATCTTGCATCTTGATCATTTCCACATCGCTGACGATATGATGTTCACCACAAAAATCCAGCATTTCCTGTGTTTCACGAATGCCGCCAATACATGACCCTGCAATTGAACGACGCCCGATAATCAACGATACGGTATTCAATATCGGTGTCAAATCTCCCAGATATCCGACAAATACAAGTGTGCCATCCAGTGTTAACGTTGATACATAAGGATTGATATCATGTGTATAGGGTACGGTGTCGATAATCAAGTCAAACTGGTTTTTTACTGAAGCCATATGTGTCTCGTCAGACGACAAAACAATATGGTGTGCCCCCAAGCGCCGTGCATCCTCTTCTTTACCCGGTGATCTGGTAAAGAGTGTCACCTCTGCACCCAGTGCATTGGCAAGCTTCAATGCCATATGGCCGAGCCCGCCCAGACCGACAACCGCAACCTTGCTACCCTTGCCCACATTCCAGCGACGCAATGGCGACCAGCTCGTAATACCCGCACACAACAGTGGTGCTGCCGCTGACAAATCCATACCAACCGGCATCTTCAACACATAGTTTTCAGCGACAACGATCGTTTGTGAATAGCCACCATAAGTCGGCGTATGGTCGTGACGATCGACGTCATTGTAAGTCTGGGTATTACCTTCTTCGCAATATTGCTCGAGACCTTGCTCGCAAGGATGACATGTGCGACAGGAGTCCACCATACAACCGACCCCTGCATAATCTCCGACTTTGAATGTCGTGACATCTTTACCTACTGCTGTAACGCGCCCAACAGCTTCATGTCCTGGCACCAAGGGATATTGGCTAAATCCCCAGTCGTTACGTGCTTGATGGAGATCCGAATGACATACACCGCAATAAAGTATGTCGATGACGACATCATCAGGTCGTGGATCTCGACGGGTAAATTCGAATGGGGCCAATGGTGTATTAGCAGACTGTGCTGCATAACCGTATACATTCATCATGATCTATTACTCCTTGATAACCAAGGTGATCCGAACAGACCTCCTTGGCTTTATATGATTTGAATGGCACCAGAGGGGAAGTATTGGCAATACAGCCAAAACGATAACGTGTGCCGTTATGGCTATCATATCACCTTGATTCATTTCTTTTATTACACCACGCCATTCTGAGACTGCTCGCTCCTTTGCGTGATCATCGACATTTGACCAGAACACATGTAATGTGCCTGCATGCGCTGCAGCCCAAACCAAGTTTGTATTGGCACTTAGTCGGTATGGTATGCTGAGCCTATCGGGTTGATTGCGCGACTACTGCCTGATAGTGTCGTTACTGATAAAATGAACATTCAGACTCACATAGCAGTCACAGTCCCTTTCCATATCAATAAACCGAGAAACATGCAGATACTGTTTTGTACAGACAATCATGACGACTTCCCCACAACTGAAAACTAAAAAAAACGAGCCAGTTGAAAAAAAGAAAAAGCGTGTTCGTCTTTCTCCAGAAATCAGGCGACAACAGATTCTGGATGCCGCATTGATTGAATTCAGTGCATTGGGTTTTACCGCTGCAAGCATTGCCAAAATCGCACA
Source organism: Betaproteobacteria bacterium (assembly GCA_015655165.1). GTDB lineage: Bacteria > Pseudomonadota > Gammaproteobacteria > Burkholderiales > Burkholderiaceae_D > Herbaspirillum. The sequence continues at coordinate 3,660 of JAATFN010000094.1, forward strand.
ACGTGCCGGCACATCAAAAGCCAATCTGTATGTGCATTTTTCAAATAAAGACGAAATTTTTGAGACGTTGTTAAAACACGTATTGGCACCATCACACGGCAAGTTATTACCATCCCAACAGGAGCAATCACTCAGCACGTCAATCGATACGTTCATTGAAAACATCTATGGCGGGCTAACGCCTCAGGTTATTGCAATTATCCGGCTCCTGATTTCAGAGAGTCATCGTATTCCAGACTTGATTCAACGTTGGCATGAAGAAACCATTCTGCCTGCCAGAATAGAACAACAACAACGCATCACAGAGTCGGTTGCGCGTGGCCAAATGCGTTCCAGTCCCCTGACAGACTATTTTAATTTTGCAATGACACCGGTCGTCTATGTCATCGTTTCCCAAATCGTTTTCAACAAACAAATCGCAGACAATGAACTACGAACAATCAAAGAAACACATCGCAAAATTCTGCAGTTACTCCTGATGCCCGAACCGGAAAAAGCACGCGCTACCTGACCAGTATAAATATATGACAAAAAAACAACTGGATATGCCCCAAAATGGTACATGATATCGCTCTGAAACAGGTACCCAGAGATGACAAGCCCATCCTGCATGCGTATTGAATGTCATCTATCATAACTTGCCTCAAATCAACTATTGATCGATCGGTCATTAAGGTGCTATTCTTTCAGTGATCCAAAGGTACTCATCACAGGTTTGCGTCATTGCACGACAGGCAACGAGATGTAAGCGCACTAAAATATTCCACGAATTCAATGAAGAACACCACAGGTGGGCCCTGTGGTGGCTTCTGATACTGGTACCGTAATGGATTTCGTCTTTACCAAATGGGCGCTACCGCCCATGACACACATATCACAACTTTACTGAAATCACGCTGTCTTCCTCAATATTGACATCAGAAAAAGCGCAACGTCGTCTTGCACTGATAGGAATGATTTGATGAAACGTGAATCCGAATTAGAGACGGCTTCCCTCCTTCGCTGTCAGCGTATATTGGCATATGCTTATCCGCCGATATGCATCATTTGTGTTATTGCCTTCACACTTGCTGCATGCACAAAAAACCAGACACCACCCCAGATGTCTCCCGAAGTCGTCATTGAAGAAATCAAAACGCAAAGCCTGTCACTGACTAACGAACTGCCGGGACGCACAACTGCCTACCAGAGTGCGCAAGTGCGTCCACAGGTCAACGGAATTATCAAACGCAGATTATTTAAAGAAGGAACCGACATCAAGGAAGGGCAAGTACTCTACCTGGTCGATCCCTCCTCGTATCAGGCAACCTATGAACATGCAAAAGGGGAACTTGCACGTGCGCAAGCTGCCGCACATGCGGCTCAACCGAAAGCACAACGTTATCAGGAACTCGTCGAACTGGACGCCATCAGCAAACAAGAAGGTGACGATGCCATCTCTGCACTGCGCCAAAGTGAAGCTTCTGTTGTCATCGCCAACGCCACACTGCAAACAGCCAGAATCAATTTGGACAATACAGAAATCAAAGCACCGATATCCGGACGCATCGGCACATCAAACTATACCGCCGGCACCCTTGTGTCTGCCAATCAGAGCGAAGCGCTAGCCACGATCAATCAATTCAACCCGATCTACGTCGACATCGTACAGTCAAGTGCCCAACTTCTCTCGCTACGCCGAAAAATCGATGCCGGCAATGTCGCCACCGTCAACGGGAAAGCACAAGTAACGCTGATACTCGAAGACGGTGTTGCCTACGAACGTTCCGGTACGCTTGAAGTCGTTGATGCCGAGGTCAAGGAATCGACAGGTAGTGTGAAACTACGCGCCGTCTTTCCCAATCCCGACCATCTGATTCTACCCGGCATGTATGTCAAAGCCTTATTGTCTTTGGCGACTAGCCACCATGCCATTCTGGTACCGCAAAAAGCCATCTCCCGCAATAGCAAAGGGCAAGCAATGGTATTGGCTGTCGATCAGGACAACAAGGTCACCCAACGCATTATCGAGACTGCTGATGCAATTGGTGACCGCTGGGTTGTCCTGTCAGGTCTTGAAGTTGGCGACAAAATTATCGTTGAAGGTACACAAAAAACCAGGCCCGGGCAAACTGTCAGGATTGTGCCAGCCATGCCCCAGTCAACAGTACCTGACAGCGACAAAGCGGTGACCGACAAACCTGCCCGATAAGGACTGGCTATGGCACGATTTTTCATCGACCGACCAATCTTCGCATGGGTAATTGCAATCATTATCACATTAGCGGGCCTGATGTCGGTATTGACTTTGCCACTTGAGCAATATCCCAATATTGGACCTCCTACCATCTCGATTAATGCAGCGTACACAGGTGCGTCAGCCGAGACTGTCCAGAATTCGGTGACACAGGTCATCGAACAACAGATGACAGGTCTGGATAATCTGCTGTATATGTCGTCAACCAGTAGCTCGGCCGGTACAGCTGCCATCACACTCACATTCAATACAGGTACAAACCCCGATACAGCACAGGTACAAGTACAAAACAAAGTAGCACGCGCCGAAGCCATGCTGCCTGACGCTGTCAAAGCAAGTGGTGTTACCGTCAACAAATCTGCCAGTGGCAGCATGTTCATGGTCTTGGCATTCACATCCGATGATGGCAGTATGGACAGCACCGATATCTCCGATTATATGGTGTCGTCATTACAAGACCCGATCAGCCGAATCAATGGTATTGGTGGCGTGAGTGTCTTCGGCTCCAAGTATGCGATGCGTATTTGGTTAGACCCGGAAAAGCTCAACTACTATGGTTTGATGCCATCGGCCATCATCAGTGCGATTGCCGCACAAAACGCAG
>JAATFN010000160.1 GCA_015655165.1 Betaproteobacteria bacterium
GAAACACGTATCTTCTGAAGTCATGCCTCGGAATAATTAAATGGAAGGTGAAAGCCGCAATTAGCGGCTTGTTTCGATGTTTAATACTTTCCCCAACCCCAAAAACATGTTGGCAATAATCAATAAAGAAGAGGTAATGACGATATACATGACAGACAAGGCGGCCAATGTCGGGTCTGCAAATTCACGGACATAGTTGTACATCGACACGGGTAATGTCTGGGTCGCTTGTGTGGTAATAAACAAGGATGCGGTAAATTCGTTAAACGACATGATCGCGGCAAACAACCAGCCACCAAATAGACCGGGGGCCATTAACGGCAATGTGATTGTGATTAATACCCGTAAAGGGGATGCGCCCAGACTGGCTGCTGCCAGCTCGGTTTTAAGATCAAGGTTTTCCAGAGAGACAAACACGCTGCGAATGACAAACGGCAACACCAGCATCACATGACAAAAGACAACAATGCTGTAGCCACGATCGAGATTGATTTGCGAACCTAAAATCAATAAACCAAGCCCGATGGTGAAATGGGGGATGACCAGGGGCGACATCAGGATTGCTTCTAATGTGGCCTTGTGCGGGAATGTATACCGTTTGATTGCAATTGCCAGCGCGGTACCGATGACCAATGCCAATGTCGATGCCCAGCTTGTCACAATGAGGCTGGATATAAATCCGCTTTGGAAATCGCTATACGAGATGGCACGTTCGAACCAGCGTAATGACCATTGTTCCGGCGGAAAGCTCAGTAATGCCTTTTCGTTGAAGGCTGCCATCGTCACGACTACAACCTGAATCATCACAAAAACCAAAATAGCACTGACCAATAAATAACCCAGGCTGCGCAAAGTACGTATGTAAAGGACATGATGCATCTTAATGAACTCCTATTTGTTTCATACGTCTTGTCATGCGGTGCATCATGGCAAGAGACAGCATGGTCAGTACCAGACCGGCAATGCTTAAACTTGCCGCAAACGGGAAATTCATCGACGAGAAGCCGAGCTGGTAAACCAGTGTCGAGACGGTATGGACACGTCCTCCACCAATCATTTGCGGTGTGGCAAAGGCACTGAATGTCCAGGCAAATGCAGTTGTCATACCGGCAATAATGCCGGGCATTGACAAGGGAAGGGTGATGGTAAAAAAGGTGCGCACGGGACCGGCGCCCAGACTTTCTGCGGCTTTTTCGTAATCGCGGTCAATGTGCGAGAGGGCAGCCGACAACATCAATACGACCACGGGAATGGTCACATGCACTAGTGCGACAAGTACCCCAAAACGGGTAAACATCATCGCAATTGGTGTGTCGATGATGCCTGATTTCATGAGGATGGCATTGATAAAGCCACTATTGCCCAGCACGATAATCCAGGAATAGGTGCGTACAACTTCACCTAAAAACAATGGTGTAATGGCGATAATGAGAATGGTCGCCTTGACTGATTTGTTGCGGGTACGTACTAGCGCATAGGCTAACGGATAGGCAACCAACAGGGTGAATACTGTTGTCTGTACACTAAGCCAGAAAGTATTCCAGAATGCCGTCAGATAAATCGGTTTATACAGGTCACTAAAATTGGCCAGTGTAAAACCACCGACATCCAGAGAACCGGGAATATAGGTGCGAATACTAAATTGCAGTACAGCCAACATTGCCGCACATATTCCGATGGCAACACATGCTGCTGGAGAAATAAACCATGCCAGTAAACCGGATCTTGCGTGCATATTCGACATTCCAGGAAAAACAATCAACGAGATAAGCCAAGACGTGGGCGGTACTGCTGCCAGTACCGCGATCAAACATTACTGCATCATGTTTTCTGTGAACCATTTACGCCATTCGGCTGTTTTTTCGGCGCGCATTTTGTTATCGATCACAATGGTTTCTTTATCCCATTGTTCTTTTGTCGTAAATACACCAGGCAAGGCTGCATCGGCTTTGTCGATTTTGGCATTTAACACAACCGGGCTGGCTTTTTTCAAGGCAACGATTTTGGCTTGTACTTCAGGCGACAAGGCAATATTGATGAATTTATAAGCCAGATCGGATTTGGTTGTACCTTTCATAATGCCCATTGCATCGACCCCCAATACGGCACCTTCTTTTGGAATCACCACCTTGATTGGCACGCCCTGACTGATCATGTAATAGGCATTCATCGACAACAGCACCTGTACAGGTGTCTCACCTGTGGCAATCAATTGCTGGCTGTTGGCATCATTGGTATAAAAGGATTTGAAATTGGGTTTTAATGCCAATAGTTTTGCCTGTCCTTTTTCCCATGTCTGTGGTGTGGCGCCGGAAAGAATCGCGGCAACGCTGATGATATGGCTCGGATCAAAGTCAGGCGCCGAGAGCATGTTCTTCAACTTTGGATTCCACAAATCATTCCAGCTGTTAAAGGTGATATCTTTAGGTACCAGATCAGGGCGATAGGCAATCGTATAGACGTATGCCCAGCTACCGATGTGGTAGTCACTGATTTTGGCTTGTGGTACAACATTCTTGTAGTTGCTGATTTTGCTTGTATCGAGTTTTTCAAAGAGATTGCTGTCGGCATAGAGCCAACCGATATGGGACGTTGTAAACGTGATATCGCTCTCTGGTGTTTTGGACAATTTTGCCTTGTTTAAACGATCGATCGTGCCACCCGTAATATATTCAACCTTCACACCGGTTTGTTTGGTAAATTCCTGACCGATACTTTCGTCAATCAGATCCCGGAAACTCCCACCCCATGTACTCACGACCAGTGTTTCAGCTGCATTGGCAAACGAGGAAAACACCGCGCTCGCCAAGACACCTGCTGTTAGCATTTTTTTCAACATGACAGACCTTTCAAGTTTTAATGAGTACTGCACCATAAGAAACACCATTGCTATCCAGCAACATCCATGCCAAATTCATCTACTTTTCAATTGC
>JAATFN010000046.1 GCA_015655165.1 Betaproteobacteria bacterium
ACGTAACAGACCAATGACGATTTCGCGTAACCAGCGTCCACCATGATCATTCTCGAAATCCTGATGCCAATGCAAGGTGACATCGACTGGTGGGATTTCTACCGGTAATTCGTAAATGACCAGTTTGTCATCTTCATTAAATAATCTGGCTATACGTAACGGTAATGTGACAACCAAATCTGAGCGCTCCAGAATACGTGGCAACACTGAAAAATGAGGGATATTGAGCGCAATGTGTCGGGTAATACCAAGCGTACGAAATGCATCTTCGATCTGGTTATGACTACTTTCAACCGAATGTACGGAAATATGGGACATCGCAAGGAAATCTTCCAGAGACAACTTTCTACCTTTGGGTAACCCTTTCCTGATGCGTGTTAAACATACATAGGCTTCTTCAAACAGTACTTCATGCTGGGTATGTGGTTTTAAGGCAGGTAAATTACCAATGGCAAGATCAAGTCTACCAGTACGCAATGCTTCTTCAATATTATTTGGTGCGACCTGCTCAATGTGCAAGCGTGTGTGAGGTGCAAGAGAATTCAACTTCTCGCAGACAAATGGCAAAAACACCATTTCGGCAACGTCCGTCATGGATGCCCGAAATATGCGGGTACTCGTCGCCGGCTCAAACTGCTCTGCATAACGTAGCGCATCCTGTACTGCTTGCAAGGCGCGACTAATGGATTTGGATAGCTCGATTGCTGCAGGCGTTGGCTGCATGCCTTCTTTAGTTCGTATAAACAAGGGATCATCAAAAATGAGCCTTAAACGCCCCAATGCATAACTGACAGCCGGCTGTGAGAGATGCAACCTGTTCCCTGCTTTGGTGAGGCTGCGTTCGCTTGCAATCGCATCAAACACACGGAGCAAGTTCAAATCCATATTGCTAAACGTCGTCACGATAATATCCACCAAACTTATGATTAAAATATCATACATCAATTTGATTTATTTTAGGTAACAGTCATAAAATTGATGCCAACTTAACATCAGACAATTTTGTTTCTCATCGCTGTTTGGCAATGTAACGAAAAATAGGCAGGTTTCACATGATACTCACCGAGCAGGAAAAAAATACGTTAGCGACATTGTCAGCTCGCATTGACGCATTGGAAGCCGACCGCGAAATACGTAATGTTTTATCCCGTTATATGACACTGTGCGACCAGCCATGTCATGACAAGAATTTCCCCCAACTCGACGATCTATTCACATTCGATGCCCTATGGGAAGGAGTTGGCGAACTCTATACAAAAACATTCGGGCAACAAGTCGGTCGAGAAAACATTGTGACGTTTCTCAATACCTACCTCGCTCCCAATCCGCATTTCAAAAAAAATGTGCATTATCTGACCTCGGATCATCTCGTTGTTCATGCAAACAGTGCCCATGGTCAATGGATCATGCTGCAAATTTCGACCTACGAAAACAATACGTCAGAAGCCATTGGCGCACGGCTCAATATTGACTTCACCCGCAATGAAAAAGTATGGCAAATGTCCCATTTCAGAACACAACGCTTATTCAGCGCCCCATGGAATCCGGACATCGATAGCATGATTAAGCAGGCTGGAGCTGCACAATGAATGCATTGATCTACAAATTCCATCTGGGTGGTGATGGCCCAACTGTCGCTATCAAAGACAGTATCAATATCGCCGGTATGAAAACATGTGGTGGTAGTGCTGCATTAGCCAATGTCGCGCCAGCAGAAAAAAATGCAGATGTTGTCGATGCATTGCTGCGCGATGGCTGGCAAATTGTTGCCAAGAGCAATATGCATGAACTTGCCTATGGCATGACAGGCATTAACGAATGGAGCGGCACACCAGTTAATCCGCAAGATCCCGCACGTATCCCGGGTGGTTCTTCTAGTGGCTCTGCCTCAGCAGTTGGCGCCGGTCTGGTTGATATGGCAATCGGTAGTGACACGGGCGGATCCATTCGTGTACCTGCAGCATGCTGCGGCGTCATCGGCATGAAGCCAACATTTGGTCGTGTCAGCCGTATTGGTGTCTATCCCGAATATACAACGCTCGACTGTGTTGGACCATTTACACGTACAGTACCAATGCTGATCAAAGCGATGGCGAGTATCGCATCTGCATTTGACTTGTCAGCAGCAGAAAAACCGCAACAGGTTGCCCATATCGGTTTAGTCGTCACGGATAGTGATGCATTGATATCCGATGCTATTCAAACAGCATTCAATACAACGGGATGGCAAGGAGAACCCATCCATCTGGATGACATGAAGGCATCATTCGATGCGGGTCTAACTGTGATCAATGCAGAAACATGGAAAGCGTTCGGTTACCTGACTGGATCAGGCAAACTGGGTGCCGATGTTGAAAAAAGACTGACATTGGCGGGTGATACAACCCCGCAAGCCATGGCACTTGCTGAAGCCATCCGTCTAAAGATCACAGCCAATATCAATCGTGCTTTGGAAAAATACGATGCGCTCGTTTTACCTACTTTACCGCAACTGCCACCCACATTGGATGATATCCGTACCGGTGTATCCGTCATTGCCATGAGTTCACTGGTACGCCCTTTTAATCTGAGCGGACATCCTGCGTTAACTATACCCGTACCCATTGCCGGTATGTCTCTAAAAGCGGGATTGCAATTGGTCGGACGCAAAGGTGAAGATGAAAAACTATGTGCTTTGGCACTGCATTTGGAACAAACACTGCAACAACTGCAATAACCATTATCCATTTTGGAGAATTCAATGAATGCACTACTACATTTTCATCCAAGAAAACCAAACTCACCTTATGAAAGTCTGGTTCAAGATGCTGCCGTAGACCCATCTTTATATACTGATCCAAAAATCTTTGACACTGAAATGGAAAAGATTTTCCGGAAAACGTGGGTATGGGTTGGTCACGAAAGTGAAATCCGCAACCCTGGTGACTACAAACGGGCCATGGTGGGCTTGAGCCCAGTCATCGTCGTACGCGAACGCAACGGCAAAGTCAATGTTTTGGAGAACCGTTGTCGCCACCGTGGTGCCACAGTATGTGAAAAGCATAAAGGCAATGCAACCGGCTTTACCTGCCCATATCACAGCTGGGCATATGGTCTGGACGGAAAACTCCGTGCCCTTCCTTATCCTGAAGGTTATGAAGATGTTATCGAGAAATCCGATGCGCCGTTAACCAGCCTGCGTGTGGGTATTTATGCAGGAATGATTTTTGCAAGTTACAACCAGGAAATAGAGCCGCTCGAAGATTTTCTAGGGCATGCGAAACACTGGATCGACCTGTTTATGAAACAAGGTGCCGGTTATCCGATTAAAACACAAGGCGAACATAAGTTTACCTTTAAAGGCAACTGGAAAATCCAGCTCGAGAATACAACTGACGGTTACCACTTCCCGATTGTCCACAAAACATTTTTACAATCCGTTGAC
>JAATFN010000350.1 GCA_015655165.1 Betaproteobacteria bacterium
ATCACCGAGATCACCAATACAAACTGACTGCTGCCACGACGCCCCAACCAACGCGCCAACGGAATCATCAACCAGTATGTCAGATACGCCAGCAATAACGATCCGCCCAAGGAATACAAGACACTGCCGATTTGCGTTAAAACAGGGACCTCATCATCATGCAAAATGACGGGCAACAATGCATAAGCGACCACAATTGAGACAAAGTTATTCAATGCAGTCATTGTGGCTAGTCGTCTTGTTACCTGCCCTTCCGCTTTCAAGTCACGTAATACCACAAAGACTACCGCAGGCGCTGTTGCAATTGCCAGAACGCCACCTAATAAAGCCACCGACAGCGATGTGCCAAACCAATGTAAGGCACTACTAACCAACGTAAAACATAATACTGCCGAAGTCATGACAGTCGCGAGCAACCATTTTTCACGGCGTAACCAGTCAAGATCGACATACCGGCCCAGTTGATACACAACCAGTGCCACAGCTATATCGGCAAAGATATTTGTCAGTTTTAATACATCACCCGACAACCATCCAAGCCCACCTTCACCCAATAAAAACCCGACGATTAAATAACCTGTCAGTCGTGGAATCCATGGTGACTTTGAAACGACATGACCTGCCACCAAGCCAAACAGCAATAACCCACCAAACAGTAATAATGCATTCCATTGAATTGCTTGAAAAAAAGCGACTTCATCCATTTGATATCCCTCTGTCACAGGCTAATTACGACCACCCTTTCCGGGTGACCAATAAGACATGCGAAACTGTCGTTCGCAAGTAAATAAGAAATGCCACAGCTAACACCATTGATGCATGCAAAACATAGGCGAGACACAACTTGTTAGCGTTTTATGACACTTGCCCAGTAATAATTTATTTATTCGTATCTGTCAAACGAACATGCAGATTTAATTCCATTTTATCTGCAAAAGGATGAAGCATAATGGGACAATACCTAGCCAACTGTTTCAATTTCTAACAACTGGCCATCAGCTGTAATCAAAGCAGCCTGTATTGTTTTATGCGGAAAAATGTCTTGCATGGCATGGCGGTATTGCGCAAGTTGTGTCCGATATGCAAGCTCTTCACTAGGCAAATAATGCCGTTTATAATCCAGTACCCATACAGCATCATCAAACACAACGACACGATCACACCGTAATGTTTCACCTGCTGCGATAATTGTCATCTCGTTACGCGCATGGACAAACATCCTCGCGTTAAAAAATCGCTCGAGAACAGGATTATCTGCCAGATATTGTGCTTGTCGACATGCCACACCAGCTTGCTCTTGTGAACACCCCAACCAACGTGCAACTACATCTTGTGCAGGCACAGGTAAAGGCCAGATACCACGATTGCTTAATCGCTCCATCAATGCATGCAACACCACACCCTCTTCAATGGCGGCATTGGTAAAATGCTCCGGTACTGTTTCAACCGGTAGTGCCACAGGCATAAACAAAGCCAAGCTAAATGTCGATTCGTCAACAACTGAAGCAACATGATGACCTTGACCTGAAAAATCCTGATCGATGATGACAGCATTTTTTACAGACAAACGATCATACCAACTCCCAGCTTTGGCACCATTGGATCTACTATCACCAATACCGCTGATAATACATAATTGTTTTGCGCGGGTAATCGCCACATACAACAAATTCAAATCTTCCCGTTCTTTAAATGCCTCTTCCATGGCAAACAAATCACGGCGTGCATAACCACGTTCGTCACGACGTCCAAACGCAGAAAAATGCACCGGAGAAGAACTGTCTTGTGGCCAATCACACAAAATACCGGTACTGTCACTTTTGCCGTCACTGTGATTCGTATCCATCAAAACAACTAAAGGCGCTTCCAGACCCTTGGCCCCGTGCACCGTTAAAATGCGTACCGCATCTATCGATGCATCGACACTTGCTTCATTCGGCGCATCGCTTTCTGCCTTGCTTTGTAACTGGCGCAATGCATCGATAAATTTCGGCAAACTCGGATAACGACCGGCATCCAATTCCAGTGACATCGCAATAAATGCTTCGATATTGATCATCAGCTGCTCCGCAAGGGCTTCCAGTGATTGCTGACTGGCGAAGGCCATGTGCGGAGTTATGGGGTATGTACCCCGCGTCCTTTTCGAGGGCTGGATCTCCAGCGGTCCTTCACGTGCGCGATGGCAAGCCAGGAATATTCACCCGATTTC
>JAATFN010000429.1 GCA_015655165.1 Betaproteobacteria bacterium
AAAGCAAAAGATGCTGCAGTGTCTTCTGTGATTGATAACCCGCCTTTTGCGACTGCATAAATCTATTGCCAGATTGACGATGAAATGACGAGAAGAGCCAATATGCGCTCAACAAGGCCTGCGATGCAGGCCTTGTTGATATTTGTGGCCGCACTGATTTTGGCGCTGGCCATTGGTGGATGTCTGGAACAGATGCTGGGGGTGGCCTTTCCCCTGATAGGTTTTGCATTGCTACAAGGCTTCGTGGCATCCGTGCTCGCGTATATGTGCCGCATGGCATGGTGGTGGTCTATTATTCTTGGCGTACTTCCGGCTGTTGCATTACTGGTCAACATGCTGCAATTGCCACCGCTGTTTTTTCTGGTTGTTTTTCTGGTGTTGTTAGTCGTGTTCTGGACAACATTTCAGAGTCAGGTTCCTTTTTATCCATCCAATGTTCACGTGTGGCGTGCTGTCGAGAAATTGTTGCCCACTGACCAGTCTTTTCGCTTCATCGATATCGGTAGTGGTTTTGGTGGTGCGGTATTGCATTTATCTGCCTGTCGACCAAATGGCACGTTTACAGGAATTGAAATTGCCCCATTACCATGGGTAGTCAGTGCGCTGCGTGCAAAAATGACGCGCAGCAAGGGGCAGTTCTTACGGGGAGATTACACGAAGCACGATTTTGCAAAATACGATGTGGTTTTTGCCTATCTGTCTCCTGCTGCAATGCCTGCTTTATGGGAAAAAGCATCTGCCGAAATGGCTAAGGGATCGCTCTTGTTGAGTTATGAATTTATGCTGGATGAAAAAAAGCCGGATATGATTCTCGGCACACGTGACAACGGTGAAACCTTATATGGTTGGCATATGTAAATGTTGTTGGCTACGTTATATTTTCTGATGCATGAAACGCTGTAATTGCAAAGGATAACGTTCTTTCAGATAGCTATTTATCAATTTGTTTAAAGAGAATATCTGTAGGCTAGAGAATAATCGGGAAATAGTGAGTATGAAGTATCTAGGACGGGAGCTCTCACTTGCTACTTATCATCGGATATGCCACTGTTTTGGGGTCTGTCTTCGGCGGATTTATTCTCGTCGGCGGTCACTTGGGAGGCCTTTGGCAGCCACCGGAATTATTGATGATTGCTGGTGCCGCCGCTGGGGCGCTGATCGTCGGTAATACGCCTAAGGCACTTTCTGCAACATTAAAAGCATTGCCGACCCTGCTTAAAGGATCGAAATACAACAAGGCCATTTATATGGAATTGTTGTCTTTGATGTTTGAATTGCTGACCAAAGCCCGTAAAGAGGGATTGATGTCGTTGGAAGGGGATGTCGAGGAACCCGATAAAAGCCCTATTTTTAGTAAATATCCGAATGTTGTCGCAGACCACCATTTGACCGAGTTCATTACAGACTATTTGCGTTTGATGGTGTCGGGCAATATGGATGCATTCCAGATTGAAAATCTGATGGATAACGAAATCGATACCCATCATCATGAAGGTTTAATCCCTGTACTTGCCATTTTCAGAATAGGTGAAGCACTACCAGCATTCGGTATTGTAGCCGCTGTGATGGGCGTTGTGCATACGATGGCTTCCGTGGGTTTGCCACCGGCCGAGTTGGGTGTTCTGATCGCCAATGCCTTGGTTGGTACCTTTCTGGGGATTTTATTGTCATATGGGTTTGTAACGCCATTGTCTTCAGCGCTGGAACAAAGACTCGACGAATCAACAAAAATATTCCAGTGTGTCAAAGTAACTTTGCTGGCCAGCTTGAATGGTTATGCGCCGGCATTATCGATCGAGTTCGGTCGTAAAATTCTGTATTCGACAGAACGGCCTTCTTTCCTCGAGCTGGAAGAGCATGTCAAGCAGGCAAAAGGCAAATAAGGCATTCAAGACAGTGTGATGTACATATATTGGCAGGAGTCGCAATATGGCCGACGACGGGTTACGCCCCATTATTGTAAAAAGAATTAACAAATCCAATCACGCACCGCATGGTGGTGCGTGGAAGATTGCCTACGCCGACTTTGTCACAGCGATGATGGCGTTTTTTTTATTGATGTGGTTGTTAGGATCCACTTCCAAAGGTGATTTGCAAGGAATTGCCGAATACTTCAAAACGCCATTACGCATTGCCATGATGGGTGGCGAGCATAGCGGTTCATCGAGTACGATTTTGCCAGGTGGTGGTCGGGATCTGACGCAAACACAAGGACAAATGCAAACAACAGGTAAAAGTAGCTCGGTATCTGCAAAAAAAGCGGCATTACGTGCACAGGAAGAGCAAGAAAAAAACCGGCTGAAAGAAATCAAGGCACGGCTTGAGGAGGCGATTGATGCTAATCCGACACTAAAACAATATAAGAACCAGTTGTTGCTAGATATCACCACGGAAGGTTTGCGTATTCAGATTGTCGATGAGAAAAATCGCCCAATGTTTGCGGTTGCGAGTGCGCAATTGCAACCGTATACAAAAACGATATTACGTGAAATCGGTAAAGTGTTAAATGATGTCCCCAACAAAATCAGTTTGTCCGGACACACTGATGCGTCAGCCTACTCGAGTGGCGAGAAAAGTTACAGCAACTGGGAGTTGTCAGCAGACCGTGCCAATGCATCGCGACGGGAGCTGATTACCGGTGGTATGGAAGAGTCGAAAGTCATGCGGGTAGTCGGCCAGGCATCCGCAGTGTTGTTGGACAAAGAAGACCCATTTAATCCTGTTAACCGGCGTATTAGCATCATTGTCATGAACAAGAAAACAGAACAATCGATCGAGAAGGAAGATAGTGCTGCCGAATCAGCATCTTCGGGTCTCGATCTTCAAGAGGAAATTGATGATTGGGAAATTGATGGCAATGATGATTAACTGGTTGTGCATAATACAACGTTGTTAAGGAGCGTGCTGTATGCCAACCATAAAAATGATGAATGCACTAAAGCGTTTGCTTCTGGAGACTTCGCAGGGGGGGGATATCCACCTGTCGAAAATCGAAGCAGACTTGATTCAGACCGACATTTTGCTTGACGAAGCGATTAGCAAATTAACCGATGGTTTTATGGCTTTGCATCAGGTCATTGCCGAGCAACAACAAGAATTTGATTTGTTGCTCAGCGGAAAAAAAGCGGCAACACCGGAAAATCTCGCACATCTTAAAGACTTGCGTGAAACAATCAACCGACATATTCAGGCGACAGTGACAGGTTTGCAGTTTCAGGATATGACCAGTCAACTGTTGGCCCGTGTGATGCGTCGTATTATCGGATTGCGTGAAGTATTAAAAATTGTCAATACAGGTGGCACAGAAATCAAGCCGGAACAAAATCCGTCGATCCATGACATAGAGGCGTTGCTTGATAAAACAAGTGTGTCAATGGGGGACAAAATGAAAGAGTTGGAAACGGTTTTATGGCGAGCTGTACGGCAAACCAGGATGGAAAGCGGGGATATTGATTTGTTCTAGAAAGAACATCGTGAATGAATGCGTGATGAAACTGGCCTATGCCGGTGGGATTGATAAACAGTAAACACGCATATAGCCGAGAGAGCATTGCATTAATGAAAAACGGGGATGCGTAATGTCTAAAACAATTCTTGCTGTGGACGATTCAGGGTCACTACGTCAGATGGTTGTATTTAGCCTGAAAGCGGCAGGGTATCAGGTGATTGAGGCGGTTGATGGACAGGATGCCCTGGAAAAAGCCAAAACACAGACATTTGATTTGGTGTTGACCGATCAGAATATGCCGCGTATGGACGGGTTGACATTGATTCGTTCTTTAAGGGCGTTAGCAACGTATGCCAACGTGCCTATTTTGATGTTGACGACAGAGTTTAGTGATGAGATGAAGGCGAAAGGTAAAGCTGCAGGCGCCAATGGCTGGTTGGTCAAGCCATTTGATCCGCAACGCTTGACCGACGTCGTCAAGAAAGTGATTGGCTAAATCGATGCACACCATATCCACAATGGAGCATTGAGATGCCGATTGATATGAGCCAGTTCGTGCAGGTTTTTTTTGATGAGGCAGAAGAAGGTCTTGCCGAAATGGAAAAACTGTTGCTGGCGGCCAATGTGGATAGTCCCGACGGCGAGGATCTCAATGCCATTTTTAGAGCGGCGCATTCGATTAAAGGCGGTTCATCGACATTCGGTCTTGCCAATATTACAGAAGTCACACACGTACTGGAGTCATTGCTAGATCGTATCCGTCAAGGCGAGATGGTATTGACGACGCAACTTGTTGATGCATTTCTAACAACAAAAGATGTCCTGAAAATGTTGATTGAAGGTCATCGTCATGGTGCTGCAGTCGATCTGGAAGCGGTAGCCAATGCACAGGTCTTGTTGCGCACGTTTCTTAATACTGCACCGGCTACTGCTGTGAATAAGTCGGTAACGGGTAATGCTGGTGTAATCCCTGCGATGCAATTCAGTATTGTCTTGCCGCAAGTCAATGAGCGTGATCTGCAAGCATTGGAACAAGAGCTCGGCTTGCTTGGCAAGATATCCAAAAACAAATCCCCTGATGCGAACTGGACGTTTACACTGACAACGACATCATCCAGACAGGATATCGTTGATATTTGTGCTTTTATTGTTGACGAGCATGCACTGAAAATTGAATCATTGACGACGATATCGGCTACAGAAAAAGTAACCGATGAAGAGCGCGAGCAGGGATTCGGTTTCTTTATGCAGTTACCCGAGAACACTGCTGAAGCAAAAGTGCATCATGATGAAACGCATGACGAGCATGGTGCGGATAAAAAAACAGCCAAGGGCGGGGCACATGAATCATCATCGATTCGTGTCGGTATCGAAAAAGTTGACCAGTTGGTTAATCTGGTGGGCGAGCTGGTGATTACACAGGCAATGATCGAACAGCGTTCGAGCGGGCTCGATCCGATGGCCTATGAAAAACTGATCAACAGTATTCATCAATTACAGCGTAATACACGTGAACTGCAAGAGTCGGTCCTCTCCATCCGTATGATGCCAATGGATTATGTGTTCTCGCGCTTTCCGCGTATGGTGCGTGATATTGCCGGAAAAATGGGCAAACGCATCGAATTCATTACCCATGGTGCGGCAACTGAATTGGATAAGGGATTGATCGAACGCATTATTGATCCGTTAACGCATCTGGTGCGCAACAGTCTGGATCATGGTATTGAAATGCCTGAAGTACGTCAGGCTGCAGGCAAAAATCCTGCAGGCACCTTGTCGTTGTCCGCAGAACATCGCGGCGGTAACATTATCATTGAAGTCAGTGATGATGGGGGGGGCTTGAATCGCCAGAAGATTCTTGCCAAAGCCATTCAGAAAGGCATGAATGTCAGCGAGACGATGACAGATATCGAAGTCTGGCAGTTGATTTTCGAGCCGGGCTTTTCTACCGCAGAACAGGTCACCGATGTGTCCGGGCGAGGTGTGGGTATGGATGTTGTCAAGCGTAACATTCTGGCCATGGGAGGGATTGTGGATATCAAATCAGGAGAAGGATTCGGTACGACAATCTCTATTTCATTGCCGTTAACACTGGCGATTTTGGATGGTATGTCAATTCGTATCGGCAACGAAATCTATATTTTGCCGCTCGGATATATTGTCGAATCGTTAAAGCCTCTTGCAGAAGATTTAAAAGATATCAGCGGGCAGGGGAGCGTCATTAAAGTACGGGACGAATATCTGAACATTATTCCTCTGTATAAAGTATTTAATATCGAGCCTAAAGTAACCGATCCGACCAAGGGTTTGGTTGTCATTTTAGAATCGGATGGCCGAAAAGCCGCGCTCTTTGTCGATGATCTTATCGGACAGCAACAGATTGTTGTAAAAAACCTCGAATCAAACTATCGCAAGGTTGCAGGCATTTCTGGTGCGACTATACTGGGAGATGGCGGCGTAGCGCTGATTGTCGATGTTGCGGCATTGTTGCGGTCAAGCAAGCAATTGAGCGAAGAAACAGTATTTTCCTGATTCATTACAAAGGCAACCATCATGTCAGAAAACACGACGCATACCATATCGGGTCTGGGTGATAAGGCTGATTCAAGCACAAACGAGTTTCTTGCGTTTAAACTTGGTAAGGAAGAATACGGCATCGATATCCTCAAGGTTCAGGAAATCCGTGGCTACGAAGCAGTTACACGTATTGCCAATTCGCCAGAGTTCATCAAAGGTGTCGTCAATTTACGCGGTATTATTGTGCCGATTATCGACATGCGTATCAAATTCAATCTGGGCGAGCCGACTTACGACCAGTTTACTGTTGTCATCATTTTGAATATCAGTGGCCGTGTGGTCGGTATGGTCGTCGATAGTGTCTCCGATGTCATAACACTGACTCAGGAACAAATGAAACCGGCACCCGATATCGGTACAACCTTCGAGTCGGATCACCTGATGGGGCTAGGTACAATCGATGAACGTATGCTGATTCTGGTTAATATCGACAAGCTGATGTCGTCTGCCGATATGGGCCTGATCGAAAAAACAGCCGCTTGACTATCGCCCGGTAACGTCTATCAAAAACAGGTGCAGGCCAGTTGTGGCATGTACCTGTTTTTTATGCCTGGCTTGGACGGATTCTGAAGTGAACTGATTTCAATGGACGTAGTGTTTGTCCTTGTGTAGAACGTCGGTACAATTAAACGCATCTTCAGGTACGGGGTTGCCGGCTTTCTTCGCCGGAAGTTGTGCTGTTTTTTGATTATTTTGCTATAATGCATCGTATACAGACCATCCTGCATGGTTTTTTGTAAACCAACATTGTAAGAGCGAGAAAGGCATCATCGGTTATGACACCGCGAACTACCACCTACATCTGTAGTCGACGCTAGTCGGGTTCTTTTTCGTTTTTCAGAAAAAGCGCGGCTGGTCCGCGTTTTTTTTCGTCTTTTATTTCTATTCAATACCGGCAGCCTATCTTGCCCCCTGGAGTACATAAATGGTTTCAGTACGACTTCCCGATGGTTCACAACGTCAATTCGATGCGCCTGTTACAGTAGCACAAGTCGCCGCCAGCATTGGTGCCGGGCTTGCCAAAGCCGCTTTGGCAGGTAAAGTTGACGGTAAATTGGTCGATACTTCTTTTTTGATCGCACAAGACGCCAATCTGGCGATTGTGACCGACAAGGATCCGGAAGGCCTGGAAGTGATCCGTCACTCGACTGCCCACTTGCTGGCGTATGCAGTCAAAGAATTGTTTCCTGATGCACAAGTGACCATCGGTCCTGTGATCGATAACGGTTTTTACTATGATTTTTCGTACAAGCGGCCATTTACACCGGAAGACCTGGCAACAATCGAAAAAAAGATGGCTGAACTGGCTAAAAAAGACGAGCCGGTCGAACGTTATGTGCTCCCGCGCGATGAAGCTGTTGCCTATTTCAAATCGATTGGCGAAGACTACAAAGCGGAGATTATCGCGTCGATTCCGGCTGATCAGGATGTGTCTTTGTACCGTGAAGGCAAATTTACCGATTTGTGTCGTGGCCCACATGTGCCGTCCACAGGTAAGCTCAAGGTATTCAAACTGATGAAGTTGGCCGGTGCCTACTGGCGTGGCGACTCCAATAACGAAATGCTGCAACGGATTTACGGGACTGCCTGGGCCAAAAAGGACGAGCAGGAAGCGTATTTGCATATGCTTGAAGAAGCTGAAAAACGTGACCACCGTAAACTCGGTCGGGCACTGGACTTCTTCCACTTTCAGGATGAGGCGCCTGGCCTGATTTTCTGGCATCCCAAAGGATGGGCGATTTGGCAGCAAGTCGAGCAATACATGCGTCGTGTTTATCAGGACAATGGTTATCAGGAAGTCAAGGCGCCCCAGATTCTGGATCGCTCTTTGTGGGAAAAGACCGGCCACTGGGAAAACTATCGTGAAAACATGTTTACCACCGAATCGGAAAACCGTGCCTATGCATTAAAACCGATGAATTGCCCGGGGCATGTACAGATTTACAATGCCGGTTTGCATAGCTACCGTGATTTGCCATTGCGTTACGGCGAATTTGGCCAGTGCCACCGAAATGAGCCATCCGGCGCGTTGCACGGCATGATGCGTGTACGTGGTTTTACCCAGGATGACGGCCACATTTTCTGTACAGAAGACCAGATACAATCGGAAGTCGCGGCATTTAACCATATTGTGCGTGAAGTCTATGACCATTTCGGTTTCAAGGATGTGGCAGTCAAACTGGCATTGCGCCCTGAAAAACGCATTGGCGACGACGCCGTTTGGGATAAGGCCGAAAATGCATTGCGTGAAGCAATTCGTGCCTCCGGTACTGAATGGGAAGAGTTGCCAGGCGAAGGGGCATTCTATGGCCCGAAGATCGAATATCATCTGAAAGATTCGATTGGTCGTTCATGGCAGTGCGGTACCATGCAGGTGGACTTCTCCATGCCACAACGCCTGGGTGCCGAATATGTTACTGAAGACAATGACCGCAAAGTACCGGTCATGTTGCACCGCGCAATTGTGGGGTCTTTGGAGCGGTTTATCGCGATTTTGATCGAGAATCATGCCGGTGCGATGCCATTGTGGCTGGCACCGGTTCAAGTTGTCATTTTGAATATTTCGGATGCCCAGTCGGAATATGTCAAGAATCTCACCCAATCGTTGAAAAAACAAGGATTTAGGGTCGAGAGTGATTTGCGTAATGAGAAGATTACCTATAAAATACGCCAGCATTCTTTGCAAAAGCCGCCCTATATTCTGGTGGTAGGCGACAAAGAAAGGGATGCAAACACAGTGGCCGTGCGTGCGCGGGGCAATATCGATTTGGGGGTTATGCCAATCGATGTACTGGTCGAGCGCCTGAATTTAGAGGTGCAGACCAAAGCCTGACAGTGCTGCCGGCTTAATTTATTGGATTTAATAAGGAAACTGCAATAGCTACTGACAAGTCGCATCGCATCAATGGTGAAATTACAACACCAGAATTGCGTTTATCAGGGGTCAATAACGAGACATTGGGTATCGTTACTTTGGCAGAGGCTTTCCGTTTGGCAGAAGAGGCTAATGTGGATCTGGTGGAAATCGCACCGACTGCACAGCCTCCTGTTTGCCGTCTGATGGACTATGGCAAGTTCAAGTATCAAGAGCAAAAAAAGGCTCATGAGGCTAAACTGAAGCAAAAAGTCATTCAGGTGAAAGAAGTGAAATTTCGTCCGGGTACGGATGACGGTGATTACGGCATCAAGTTACGTAATCTGACCCGTTTTCTGGATGAAGGTGACAAGACGAAGATTACGTTGCGTTTCCGTGGTCGTGAAATGGCCCATCAGGAAATCGGCATGCGTATGCTGGAACGTCTGAAAGCCGACTTGGAGCCGTATGGTCAGGTCGAGCAGTGGCCTAAGATGGAAGGTCGCCAGATGGTGATGGTTCTGTCGCCGAAGAAAAAGAAATAAGGTTTTATCGGACATGCTTTCGGGCATGTTTGGTGAAAAGCAGCGTTCATTTGCTGCTTAACAAGTGAGTGCAGGCATCCAAGAGCAATGCTGTATTGCCACCTGTAATCATAAAAAAAATGGAGCTGTTCGTAAGAACAGAAAAGTAGTCATGCCTAAAATGAAGTCGAAAAGTGGCGCGAAAAAGCGCTTTCGCGTTCGTCCAGGTGGTACAGTTAAACGTGGTCAAGCGTTTAAACGTCACATCCTGACCAAGAAAACCACCAAGAACAAGCGTCAATTGCGCGGTGCAGTCGGTGTCCATGAGACTAACCTGACTTCTGTACGTGCAATGTTGCCGTTCGCTTAACCTCACAACTAAGGAGCTAGTATGCCTAGAGTAAAACGTGGGGTAACAGCGCGTGCCCGTCATAAGAAAGTGTTAGCCTTAGCTAAAGGCTATCGTGGTCGTCGTAAAAACGTTTATCGTATTGCCAAGCAAGCAGTCATGCGTGCAGGTCAATATGCATATCGTGACCGTCGTAACAAAAAACGCGTGTTCCGTGCATTGTGGATCGCCCGTATTAACGCAGCTGCACGTCAGCACGGCGTGACATACAGTGTATTCATGAATGGTCTGAAACGCGCTGCAATCGAGCTGGACCGTAAGGTTTTAGCCGATATGGCTGTGACTGACAAGCCGGCATTTGCCGCGATTGTCAATCAGGTCAAAGCAAACATTGCCAAGTAATTGACATTGTTGCGGTAGATGTCATACGTCTCATGATGTAATGCATCTACCATATCCTGCGGGGCAGAGGTGAAATACCTGTGCCCCGTATATTTTTTGAGCTTCTTCTTTTCGACTTCGAAGTCAGCGTACTGATTGGATCGAGAGTTACTGCATGAATTCCCTAGAACAACTCGTAACCCAGGCTGCTGCGGATTTTACTGCTGCCCCTGATGTTGCCGCACTTGAAAACGCCAAAGCCAAATACCTTGGTAAAACCGGCCAGATCACAGAACAAATGAAGGGCCTGGGCAAGCTGACCCCTGACGAGCGTAAAGCCCAGGGTGCGTTGATCAATGCTGCCAAAGAAAAAATAGAAACCGCGTTGACAGACCGTCGTGATGCATTGGGCAATGCCCAGATGCAAGAACGTCTGAACGCCGAAGCAATCGATGTGACGTTGCCTGGCCGTGGTCGTGGCGTAGGTGGTATTCATCCGGTCATGCGGACATGGCAGCGTGTGGAAGAGATTTTTCGTTCGATCGGGTTCGATGTGGCGGACGGCCCTGAAATCGAGACCGACTGGACAAACTTTACGGCATTAAACAGCCCGGAAAATCATCCTGCACGTTCGATGCAAGATACGTTTTATGTTGAAGGCAACGATACGCAAGGTAAGCCTTTGTTGTTGCGCACGCATACGAGTCCGATGCAGGTGCGTTATGCGCGTATGCATAAACCGCCCATCAAGGTCATCGCACCAGGTCGTACATACCGGGTCGACTCTGACGCGACGCACTCCCCGATGTTCCATCAGGTTGAGGGCTTGTGGATTGCCGAAAATATCAGCTTTGCGGATTTGAAGGGTGTGTACTTGAATTTTGTCAAAGCGTTTTTCGAGACAGATGATTTGCAAGTGCGTTTTCGTCCATCGTATTTCCCGTTTACAGAACCCTCTGCTGAAATCGATATCGCGTTCGGTAGTGGCCCGTTAAAAGGTCGCTGGCTGGAAGTCTCCGGTTCAGGTCAGGTGCACCCGACTGTGGTGCGCAACATGGGTCTCGATCCCGAGCAGTATATCGGTTTTGCGTTTGGCTCCGGCCTAGAACGTTTGACAATGTTGCGTTATGGTATTAGCGATTTACGTCTGTTTTATGAAGGCGATTTACGCTTTTTGAAACAATTTAATTAACTGTTTTGCCCGCAGCATGTATGTCATGCGGGTAAGGCGTTATGTCATTCCCAATTAAACAAGTAGTGGTCAGCAGAAGGTTTACTATGCAATTTTCAGAAAAATGGTTGCGTACGATGGTCAATCCGAAGATGACTTCGGATGAGTTATCACATTTGCTCACGATGTCCGGTCTCGAAGTAGAAGAGGTTGAGCCTGTCGCTCCCCCGTTTACCAACGTGGTCGTCGGTGAAGTATTGGAAGTGGCAAAACATCCGAATGCGGATCGCTTGAATGTGTGTCAGGTCGATGTAAAAACCGGCACATTGCTAAACATCGTGTGTGGCGCGCCCAATGTACGTCCCGGTTTGAAAGTGGCTTGTGCGATGGCAGGTGCCATATTGCCGCCAGGCGCCGATGGTAAACCGTTTGAAATCAAAGTCGGCCAATTGCGTGGTGTCGAGTCACAAGGTATGTTGTGTTCCGCACGTGAATTGCACTTGTCGGAAGAAAACGCCGGTTTGCTCGAGTTGCCTGATGATGCGCCGGTTGGACAAAATTTCCGTGATTATTTCTTGTTAAACGACCTGAAATTCACCATCAAGTTAACCCCGAATAAAGCCGATTGTCTTTCAGTACTCGGGGTGGCGCGTGAAGTGTCGGCATTGACAGGCGAACCATTAAAACTGCCGACATATCAAGTCACTGCGGTGAACTCTGCCGAGAAACTTGCGGTCAAGATTTCTGCGCCGGACTTGTGTGGGCGTTTTGCCGGTCGCGTCATTCGCAACCTGAATGCGAAAGCCGAAACACCGTTGTGGATGAAGCGTCGTCTGGAACGCAGTGGCCAGCGTTCGATCTCGGCCTTGGTCGATATTTCCAACTATGTGATGCTGGAGTTGGGGCGTCCTTCCCACGTGTTTGATCTGGCAAAGATTCACGGTGCGCTGGAAGTGCGCTGGGGTAAAAAAGGGGAGTCCTTGGCACTCTTGAACGGCAACACCGTCGATATCGACGAGTGGGTCGGTGTTGTTGCCGATACACAGGCAGTCGAGTCATTGGCCGGTATCATGGGTGGAGATGCCACAGCCGTGTCGTTGGAGACGAAAGACATCTATCTGGAAGCAGCTTTCTGGCATCCATCGGCCATTCAAGGTCGTGCACGCCGCTATAATTTCTCGACCGATGCGTCACACCGCTTCGAGCGTGGTGTGGATTTTGCATCGATTCCGGAACATATTGAACGTATTACGGCATTGATAATCGAAATCTGTGGTACCTCCGAGACCAAAATTGGTCCCGTGGACGATCAGATCATTAATCTGCCTAAGCGTGAGCCTGTCAGGGTACGTACTGCACGGGCTGTCAAAGTTATCGGTGTTGATGTATCCGATGAACAAATTGCAGATAT
>JAATFN010000131.1 GCA_015655165.1 Betaproteobacteria bacterium
AGTTTAAGTCAGCAAAAACGCTATCTGCGTGATGTCTATTGAGCCTTCAAATGTCAGGGAATGATTGAAGTAATGCAAGTCATACTGGGTATATGGGTTGTTAAGCTGTGTGCAAGTGATAGATACCGACCTTATAATAAAAAACTGTCTATTTCCGCATTGACATATTGATATAGATTTGTTCATCTTTGATGCTAACAGGCCAAGATCTAACACAGGTATCCTTGTATTCTATGCATTGTCCAGTAACAAGAGAGAAATGCTGCTTGTACATTGGCGATGCGACAACCCACTCACCAGCCATATCACCGACAATTCCCCTTGAGAGTACATTGGCGTGGCTAAACGGGTCATGATTATCAAATGCAAAGCACTCATTTTGCGTTCTGAACAAGGCAATTTGATAGCCGCTCAAGAAAATGCCGACGCCGGAAAATGGCGTAATATCCTGTAGCGAGCACACTATTTGCCAATTATCTTCATGCTGTATTGCTGCTGGAGAAATTGTTGTCATATTCATGCGCTCTCTTTCTCTGTTATTACGTCAATATGCAGCTGCTTTTCTGTCAGTGTGGCCGGGCGTGGTTGATCACGTTCACGGAAATGGATAATGTTTTCGTCGATCTGTTGCGCATCATTGATAAATGTCCGAAACCGTTTCAACGCTTGTTTATCTTCAAGTGTACGTTTCCATTCACAGACGTAATTGTCAACTAATGACTGCATCTGGTGTTCCAGCTCTTCGGCAAGACCTAAAGAATCATCCAGTACAACTGCCTTCAAATAATCAAGCCCGCCTTCAAGATTTTCTCGCCACACGGATGTGCGTTGCAAGCGATCGGCCGTACGAATATAAAACATCAAAAAACGGTCGATATACTGGACTAGCTGTTGACTATTGATATTGGCAGCCAATAATTCAGCATGACGTGGTCGCATACCACCGTTGCCGCAAACATAAAGATTCCAGCCCTGATCTGTTGCAATAATCCCGATATCTTTGCTTTGTGCTTCAGCACATTCTCTTGTACACCCTGAAACAGCCAACTTGAATTTATGTGGAGCACGTATGCCACGGTAACGTTGTTCTAGCGCGATCGCCATCCCTGTAGAATCCTGTACACCATAGCGGCACCATGTACTACCAACACAAGATTTGACGGTACGCATCGATTTCCCGTATGCATGTCCAGTTTCAAAACCCGCATCTACCAGCGCATGCCAGATCAATGGCAACTGGTCTAGACGTGCACCAAACAGGTCAATACGCTGTCCACCAGTGATTTTGGTATATAGGTCATATTTTTGCGCCACCTGGCCAATCACAATCAGTTTTTCCGGTGTGATTTCTCCGCCAGGAATACGGGGTACAACAGAATAAGTGCCATCTTTTTGTAAATTGGCGAGAAAAGCATCATTCGTATCTTGCAAGGTTGCATTCTGTTTTTCCAGAACATAATCATTCCAACATGAAGCCAGGATAGATGCAGTTACCGGTTTACAGATATCACAACCATATCCTTTACCAAAACGTGCGAGCAAAGTATCAAAATCGTGAATACGATTGACACGAATTAAATGATACAGTTCTTGTCTACTATAGGCGAAGTGCTCGCAGACATGATTGTTAACGATAATGCCCTGGCTTTTTAGTTTGGCTTCCAGCACTTGCTTGACAAGTGCCGAACATCCGCCACAGACAGCACTAGCACGTGTTTCCACTTTAAGCATGGCAACAGTCGTACAACCTCGCTCCACGGCAGCACATAAATCACCTTTACTAACATTGCTACAGGAACATATTTGTGCTGTATCGGGTAAAGCATCGACGCCGAGTGACGGTTTTTCTGTATCAGACGGCAGAATTAATGCACTGGGGTTTTCTGGTAACGTCATTGCATTCAGATAATATTGCAACAGCATACCGTAGTCGCTTGTATCACCAACCAGTATTGCTCCCAATAGATGCTTGCCATCAGCATCAATCACCAGTTTTTTGTAAATACCTTTAATATTATCTTCGTAAATACATGTGCGACAACCAGGTGTTTTTCCTAGCGCATCACCGATTGAACCAACCTCGACACCCAACAGTTTAAGTTTGGTACTCATATCCGCACCGTCAAACGACACATCCTCCTGCCCGCCAAGATGTGCAGCACATGTACGCGCCATGTCGTAGCCTGGAGCGACCAAACCAAAAATCATATTATTCCAGCATGCAGCTTCACCAATAGCATACATATCAGGGTCTGATGTCTGACAGTAATCATTGATGACAATCCCCCCTCGTACACCTACTGTCAGGCCAGCATCCTTTGCCAGAGCATCATGGGGCCGAATACCTGCGGAGAATACAACCAGATCAGTATCGAGATGGCTACCATCGGCAAAAAGCAGACGGTAACGTGAAACATCTCCCGGAACAATGGCTGTGGTTACTTTATTGGTGTGCACATCAACACCGAGCGCTTCGATTTTTTCACGCAACAGCCGGCCCCCGCCACTATCTAGTTGGACTGCCATCAAATGGGAAGAAAATTCGACAACATGTGTTTTAAGATTCAGGTCCCGTAATGCCCGTGCCGCTTCCAGCCCAAGTAGACCACCACCAATGACAACACCGGTATGGCTTGATGTCGCCGAATGTCGAATAGCATCAAGATCTTCTATCGTACGATACGCATGACAGAAATCCTGATCGTTACCTGGAATCGGCGGTACAAATGCATAAGAACCTGTTGCAAAAACAAGCTTGTCATAGCTTATTTCGACACCGGCTGCACTTTTTACGCAGCGTGTCTCCCGATCCACTTGCACAACCGGATCACCACAAAACAACGCAATATTGTGCTCATCAAAAAACTGCTCTGTTACCAAAGACAAATCATCTGCCCCGGTATGACTAAAATAACTTGTCAGATGGACGCGGTCATATGCCAATCTGGACTCGCCACAAAACACACTAATCTGGTAGCGATGTGATTGTCCAACCAACGTTTCCAGCAATTGTTGTCCAACCATACCGTGACCAATCACAACCAGTCGCGGTAATGGCTGTGTGACTATAGGCGATGCATTATTATCCGATGCATGCATATGGATGACTCCTGTTTTATATCCTGTTTTTACAAAAAAAGGCGCTCACTCCACAATATTGTGAAGTGAGCGCCTTTGCTCTGATAGCTGCATCAATTCTCTATTACATCCATACATTATCGCCATTGATAACGTAACCGATATAATTATTCCTCAATACTAGCAATCATTGTGCCATCCCCATTTTTTATATTTTGTAATCATGCAGAGAAAAGAATTCCATATCGGGCAAATAAAATGCACCATAATCGAACGAAACGCACCAAAATAGGATAACAGTACGTCTTTGAAGTGCGATAACGACAATCTAAATGAAATAATTCCATTGTTGATACAGGCACAGTTTTCTGCTGCCCTGTTTTTATATTATCTGTGCTTGTGACCTAACCAAGTTACAATACGTATCCCCAATAACATCGTAATAACAACAGTAAACAATATCGGTTCGAATACGAGATTTTTACCTGCTTTCGCCCACCAGAAATGAACTAAAGCTAATGGAGCAGCCAAATAAACCAAACGGTGGAGCAGTTGCCAACGCCGCCCTCCCAAAAGACGCATCATTGTGCTCCAGCTAGTTATTGCCAACGGAATCAGTAATATAAAAGCTGCCAATCCGACAGCGACAAACGGACGTGTCATCACATCTTGCCAGATTGCTTGCAGATCGAAGAAATGTTCGAACCATATAAAAGCCGTGAAATGCAGGCATAAATAAAAAAACGACATCAACCCCAGCATGCGACGCATCCTGGCAAGCCAATGCCATCCTGTAAAGTGACGAATCGGTGTCACCGCTAACGCAATACACAGTAAATACAATGCCCAGTTTCCGGTATCGCGGGTAATAAATTCAACCGGATTGGCTCCCAAGCCGCCATTACTGCCTAAAATGATCAGACGTAAAAATGGTACACATGCGAGTAACAGAAAACAAAACCACAACCCTTGTGTCTGCTGGAATGATAAGGTTTTAAAAGGTAGCTGCATCGAATATCGCATTAATAAAACTTTTGAAGATCCATGCCGCTATATAGGCCAGCAACATCGTTATAACCATTAAACAGTATTGTTTTACGTTTTGCGGTAAAAATACCATCTTCACCGATACGACGTTCAGTCGCTTGGGACCAGCGTGGATGTGGTACTTGCGGGTTAACATTGGAATAAAAACCATACTCCCTGGCCGCATAGCTATTCCATGCTGTTTTAGGCTGTGTTTTAATAAACCGGATTGCCACAATCGATTTGGCGGATTTAAAACCATACTTCCACGGCACAATAATCCGTACCGGAGCACCATTCTGGTTTGGCAGCACTTCGCCGTACATCCCCATCGTCAATAGAGTCAAGGGATGATTGGCCTCGTCAATACGTAAACCTTCGGTATACGGCCAGTTCAAGACGTCGCTTGACAACCCTGGCATTTGTTTCGCATCGGCTAGCGTAATAAACTGTACATATTTTGCGTTACCGGTGGGTTCGACTTTCTTAATCAATGCAGATAAAGAATAACCGATCCAGGGAATTACCATTGACCACCCTTCAACACAACGCAAACGGTAGATACGCTCTTCCAATGGTGCGAGTTTGAGTAAACCATCCAAGTCCAGTGTCACCGGTTTATTGACTTCTCCATCCACAGTTACCGTCCATGGCTTGACAATCAGACTGCCAGCAGTTTTAGCCGGATCGGATTTATCTGTACCGAATTCATAGAAATTGTTATAAGACGTCGCATCCTCATAGGGCGTACGTTTTTCTGTCGAAGAAAAAGCTGCATTGACCACACCGGTAAGCTTTGAGCTGCCTTTGCGCTGCGCGAATGCATGATTCGGCAGACCAAGTGTACTACCTGCAATGGCTCCGGCGGCAAGACCACCTATAAATTGACGGCGTGACAAATAGATGTTTTGCGGGGTAATTTCTGAACTAGCAGGAATTGCAATCTGATCAGGGAGTATCTTAATCAGCATAGTCACTCTCCTTACAAGATGGATGCGATTAGGTCAGCTGTATCTAAAAAGGCCGACTGAAACTCATTTTACGCTTATCTCGTATGGGTTGTTATAGATTCTGTCAACTGATCGTTAAACTGGAAATGGGCTTCCAGAATCGTACCTTCATTTGAAGACCTTATCTTGAAATTGCCCCCCAGTTTTTGGACTCTTGCCATCATGCTTTGCATACCGATCCCAATACAAGCGGCAGTTATTTGCTTCGCATCAAATCCGATTCCATCGTCGCCGATGGTAACGGATAAGGTTTCATCATTGGCATCTTTATGTGTATGGAGCTCAAACCAAACCTGTGAAGCATGGCTATGCTTGATGACATTGGTCAATCCCTCTTCAACAAAGCGCGTTAATTCGATGAGTTTAGCTTGTGTCCATGATTGTGGCCATAGTGCTGCAACCGACCAGGATGATTGCATTGATAGTTCTTCAAATATATGGGTAAATCTGTGCCTGATCGGTACAATCCATTGTGCAGGCGTGTCTTTTACCAACTGTGAAGAGTGGCCACTGTTATCGATGACTTGACGCAAATCGTCCCGAATCGATTTCAAAATCGACAGGTAATGCTTTCTTTCAAGATGCGCTTGCGTTTGTTCGACAAGCGTAATTGACCTCACCAGTGAGCTACCGAAGCCATCATGCAAATCTCTGGCAATTTGCAAACGTTCTTTTAACAATGCATTTTGCATCTCCAATGCATGCTCTCTTTGCAACGTGTCGGTAAGCTGTACTCTTGTTTCATCTATCGTTATTTTCAAGTCATCTGCAGCGTATTCGATTTTTTTGATATTGCGTACAAATACCCAGGCAAGCATTAAAGACATGAATACCATGCCAACCAATCCGGACAGCGCGACATACAAAAAATCAGCATGGATCATCTGCAGCATAACCAATGTTGTATGTACACCAATCACCAGATAAAACAGCAAAGTTACCGCCAGAAGCGTATCTTCTGTTCGACGTACTTTCCATGCATAAAACTGGTACAAGATACAATTCCCAAAGAAAACAAGCGTAAAAATCGTACCTGATAGCGCCAGCATATGGATTTGCCATGCCTTTGGTAATACGAGCAAGAACACGACTGATACCGTCGTCAGAAAAAACAGCAATTTTTCCAGTTTCGGGTAATGGCATTGCCCAAAACGCCAGGTAAAAATACAAAAGCAGGCGGTATACAGGACAAATGCAATGGAATTGAAGACACTCACATCCAGCGAATTACTAAATGGCCAGGTGCTTGTTGCCAATACGTTATAGCCGAATAGTACCCATAGGATGCTCATTAAACCATACCAGCCAAACGCTTTTTCACGGCGCCGCATTATCCAGATCAAGAGACAGATACTACCGACTACGCCACTAATGACTTGATTGATCATCCAAGCATATTTGTTCATCCAGATAGACCATGTATAAGCCACATCAATCGCCTGATTGTTCCCTGCCTGAACACGCCCCAATCCAGGTGCATGAAAGGCAAGACCAATTACCTGTATCCAAACGGTATTATTTTTTTCTTGTAGCAAAGCCGCGGGAATTTGCCAGTAACGTTGGGCATTCCAGCTGCGCGACAGTGGTTCGGTAAGTTGTTCATCGCGCCACAATGGTGTTTGATTGATCCAGACTGCACCGGCCATATTGATGCGTTCGACAAATAGTGCCGCATCTTGTGCATTCTGGCAGGATTCATCCAGATTCATGCGGTACCAGACAGTCCCGGTATAACCGGGCCATCGTTGTAGCCAGATATCCGGCAAGGTAACACTTACCCAGCCAGTCTCGGGGCGTACATTACTGTTATTGCCGGCTTTCGCTGCCACAATTGAACCCGGGACAATGGCACAAGACTTGGCCCAGGTAAAAACCGGAAACAAGAGTGTCATGATAAAGATGAGCCGGATCAGAATAATAAACCTCGCAAGCGTGCCTCGTTAATTGCTTTCGTGCGTGAAGATACAGATAGCTTTCGGTACATGTTCTTGACATGACATTCTACTGTGTACTTTGAGATGAACAGTGTTTCTGCAATTTCCCGGTTTGTCAGTCCATCGGCAACGAGATTCAAAATTTCTTTTTCCCGGTTACTTAATACCATCGCCACATCACTCTCCATGGCAGCAGATGTCGTCACATGAGTTTGCTGTTCGGCTTTAGAAGGAGTTGTGTCGATTAGCGACAGGATATGGCGGGCAATGAACGGGTCGATTGGCGCCCCGCCCCGCAATGTACTTCTAATCGAGAGGATGACTTCCAGATCATCGCGCTCTTTTAATACATAGCCGTTCGCACCGGCTTTCAACGCTTTTAAAATAATATCTTCGGTACTCCAGGCAGAAATGACCAGAATACTCATTGCCGGATCTGATGTACGTAGCTTGACGATCAGATCGATCCCGTTACCGTCTGGCAAGCCCAAATCAACCAATGCCATGGCAAATGGTTGATCTTCTATATATGCCGATGCTTGTGCCAAATCTCCCGCACATACCAATGCTTCATCGGTATACCCCAACTGATTCATTAAGCCATGCAACCGTTTTTGCATCAGCATATCGTCTTCAACGATTAATACCGGTGCGGGAAGAATCAGATTGCTTGCATTCTGTATGATGTTTGACATGCGTCTCTCTAATTCATTAGCACAATTGAATTGATGCAGTACTGCAGATTGGATTGATCCGGTATAAGTACTACACAGTAGCAATAACGCTATAGTAGGATAAAACTGCCCTCATTTGATATATCCCTCTCAAAATACCAGTTTTCAGGTATGCCCGCTTTACAGCGATATTTGTACAATCAGTGACATAGACACGGTTAAAACTATATGACAGCACGTTATCCTAAAGAGGGAATCACTGATGCCATCCGCATCCATCCAACAATGTTGCAATATTCGCACACCCTATGCAGCAAGCAATGACCATGATTTTATCAATGCCATGCGTGATATTGTGCGCTGGCATGAAGAACGCTGTGACTGGTACAAACAGTTTTTACAACAGCACCATATTGTTAGTGCGTCGTTATTAACGCTGGACGACATCATCAATATTCCGCCTGTCCATGCCAATTTCTTCAAATACCATCAGGTCACATCCGTACCCCAAAATAATATTGTCGCGCATCTGACATCGTCAGGAACCACCGGGCAGAAATCACAAATGTTTTTTGATGCATTCACAATGGAGTCGGCGCGTCGCATGGTTGATGATTGCATGGCAGCACGCGGTACTATTAGTCCATATCCGGCCAATTATCTGGTCAATGCCTATGAACCCTATCCAGGCTTTAAGGTTGGTACATCCAACACCAACCAATATCTGATGCGCTATGCCACACCGTCAAAAACGTTTTGGACATTACGGGCTATCGGTGATGGCAAACATGAATTCGATATTTTTGGTGCATTGGCGGCTCTTCAGTCCTATGCGCAAAGTGATATACCGGCACGCATTATCGGTTTTCCTGCATTTTTGCATTTCATCATCGAACGTATGCAACAAATGCAACTGGCGCCGATAAAATTGCCATACGACAGTTGGGTGATCTTTGGTGGAGGCTGGAAAGGTCATGCAGACAAAGCGATATCGCGCGTTGAACTAGCCAACAATATCCAACATTGGTTAGGCATTCATCCCGACCATATCGTCGAAACTTTTGGTGCAGTGGAACACTGTATTCCTTATGTGGGGTGCACACATCAGCATTTACATGTTCCAGTCTGGTCTAAAGTGGTCATTCGTGATGTAAAAACCTTGCAAGCCATAGGTTACGAAAAATCAGGTTTTCTTTCTTTTATTTCTCCTTATATTACTTCCGTGCCAGCACACAGTGTCGTGATGGGAGATCTGGCAATACTGCATCCACCAGGTAGCTGTGATTGTGGCAATACGTCAGCATGGTTTGAAGTGTTAGGACGTGCCGGCACCTCTACAAATAAAAGCTGTGCAGCAGCAGCATCAGAATTACTGTCTAAATCATAACTGGCTACAGACACATTGTCTGCCCTATTTTATCGAGGTTTCATCGTGTTAATTCCTCATTCTGACAACGAACGCACCCACTTATGGTTCGGTGAATCTGTTGATAACCTGAATATACAATTTCATATTGGACAGTTGCGTGACCATCTGGACAATACACTGGTCAAACAGTTTTCAATCGATCATCTGCTGCGTGCATGCAAGGCTCTATCAGACGACATTGCACAAGAAGACAATGCATTTTTGCAACTGGTCGAGCAAGCGGCCATGGCTGTTGGCGACAAAGCAGCACAAAGCGTCGTACACAGTTTGGCTACCATGTTAAAACCCGAATTCTTGCAAACAAAACTGCAATGTGAGCTAGGAACAAGTACGCCAGGCATTCTTGAACGACGCTATCCGGAAAGACAATACGAAGCATGGTTGCCAGCCGGTTGTATTGTTCATGTCATGCCATCCAATGTACTCATTGCTGCTGCGATGGGGTTATTGGAAAGCTTATTGCTAGGTAATATCAACATCGTTAAAGTGGGTGCACGCGATACTGGCTTTACATCTGTATTTGCACGATTATTGATTGCACACGACAGTAGTGGCCAACTCAAAGACTACATCGCTGTATTACATCTATCATCACAGCATCAAACTGTTTTCAAACAATTATTCCAGCATGCCGATATCATTTCCGCATGGGGTGGCGAAGCTGCGATTACAGCAGTCAAACAGCATGCGCCTGCTAGCGCCAAGGTGATTGCGTGGGGACACAAAGTCTCTTTCGGTTATATCGCCAACCGATGTATCGATGATCAATCGGTAATTGATGCATTTGCACGCGATATCTGCCGGCTCGACCAACAGGCGTGTTCAAGCCCGCAAACATTACTTGTAGAAATTGAAGAACAAGAAAATTTAATGGCTTTTGCACAGCGCATGGCCGAAGCACTAACACGTATTTCACCAACAATTGATCGAACGGTGCCAGATGTATCAGAACAAGCGGAAATCACGACAACCTTGAGCGTGGCACGCGCGGAAAAAGCATTGGGTTTAACCGATTTGATCGAGGATCCGAATGGTCAATGGCGCATTCTGGTTGACTATCGACTTGGCTTAAGCCCTTCTCCGCTTTATCGGACAATCTGGATCAAACCGGTGCAACGCAATCGACTAAGCCAATCATTACGTCCGATGCGCCAATGGTTGCAGACATGTGGTTTAGCTGCCGAC
>JAATFN010000452.1 GCA_015655165.1 Betaproteobacteria bacterium
GGTATTCCATGGAAAGGGAATTACAGCTCCTGGCTGGAACAAAAGGAAGCGCGCTTAAAGCAGGAAGAAGCAAGTGAATCTGCAAGGCAAAAGACGATTGCCAAGGAATTGGAATGGGTGCGACAAAATCCAAAAGGGCGTCAGGCAAAAAGTAAGGCACGTCTGTCACGTTTTAACGAATTGTCCGAGCACGAATACCAGAAGCGTAATGAAACACAGGAAATATTTATTCCAGTGGCAGAACGGTTAGGTAATGAAGTCATCGAATTCAAGCACGTCAGTAAAGGTTATGGCGATCGTTTATTGATTGATGACCTGAGCTTCAAGATTCCGGCAGGAGCAATTGTTGGTATCATCGGTCCTAATGGTGCCGGTAAATCGACGCTGTTTCGCATGTTGGCCGGCAAAGAGCAGCCAGATAGCGGGGACGTTGTTTTGGGGCCTACTGTACGGGTCTCTTTGGTGGACCAATCCCGTGAGGATCTGGAAAACAAGAAAACCGTGTTTGAAGATGTTGCCAATGGTGCGGATATTCTGACAGTGGGTCGTTTTGAGATGCCTTCACGTGCCTACCTTGGGCGTTTCAATTTCAAAGGTGGTGACCAGCAAAAAATCGTCGGAAATTTGTCAGGTGGCGAGCGTGGTCGTTTGCATTTAGCCAAAACCTTGCTACAAGGCGGGAACGTCTTGCTGTTGGATGAACCGTCCAATGATCTGGATGTGGAAACACTACGCGCGTTGGAAGATGCGTTGCTGGAGTTTGCCGGTACAGTCCTGGTGATTTCCCATGACCGTTGGTTCTTGGATCGTATTGCCACGCATATTCTGGCGTTTGAAGGTAATTCGCACGTGGCATTCTTCGATGGCAATTATCAGGAATACGAAGCCGACAAGAAAAAACGTCTGGGTGAAGAAGGCGCCAAGCCTAAACGTTTGCGTTATAAGCCTGTGACACGTTAATTGTTGTAAAGAAATACCCCGGTTGTGAACCCTACCCCAAAAGTTGGACACCAAGTCTAGCCTTTGGGGTATTTCTTTGTGCGGGAAAAGAATGGTGCGTTGTTGCCGTAGGTTAGTTGACATAACAAAGTGCGGTAAAACGGGAAGATTTTGTTACTATGTAGTTTTTATCAAGTTGTGTAAATCAGGTCGATTAACGTCATGAGTAAATACTGGAGTCCTATTGTCAGCCGTCTCACGCCATATACACCGGGCGAGCAACCCAAGCTGGCTAAGCTGATCAAATTAAATACCAACGAAAATCCATATGGACCTTCTCCGCACGCACTTGCGGCAATGGAAAAAGAAGTGGGCGAGACGTTGCGTTTATATCCCGACCCGGAAGGTACCGTATTGAAAGATGCGATTGCCAAACGGCATGGATTATCGCGTGCGCATGTCTTCTTGGGAAATGGTTCCGATGAAGTGTTGGCGCATGCATTCCATGCGTTATTGAAACAGGATGCACCGATTTTATTTCCGGATATTACCTATAGTTTTTATCCTACATATGCACAATTGTATGAAGTCGCTTATAAGACGGTCCCTTTGACAGCATCATTTACGATTGATGTGAATGACTATCTCGGACATGACACAGCAATTGGCGGTGTATTGTTTCCCAATCCGAATGCACCAACAGGATGTCCGTTGTCTTTGGCGCAGATCGAGCAGATTGTGGCCGGTAATGCGAACCGTGTGGTGGTTATCGATGAGGCATATATCGATTTTGGTGGGGAAAGTGCGATTGCCTTGGTGGGGCGCTATGACAATTTGCTTGTCGTGCACACGTTATCAAAGTCACGTTCATTGGCCGGTTTGCGTGTCGGATTTGCCGTTGGTCATCCTGATCTGATTACCGCATTAGAACGCGTTAAAAATAGTTTCAATTCTTATCCGTTAGACCGTATCGCTTTAGCTGGTGCGACAGCGGCAATGGAAGACGAAGCGCATTTTGAAACAACCCGCAATGCGGTGATAGCCAGCCGTGGGAAATTAACCACGCAGTTATCTGAGTTGGGGTTTAATGTGTTGCCTTCGACAGCGAATTTTATTTTTGTAAGGCATCCTGCTCATGATGCCGTGACAATCAGTGCGGCATTACGCGAGCGCGGTATTATTGTGCGGCATTTCTCCAGTGCACGCATCAATCAGTTCTTGCGGATTACTGTGGGTACAGATGATGCATGTCATGCATTGGTAGAAGCATTGCAGACAATTATTCGTTGATGATATGAATCAGGTATCGACCACGATTGGGCCGAGTTTGTCCATAGGAACGATCTTCATACATCCATGGCCCGTCAATGCCTGCGTGGGCGAGGATGCGTGCTTCTAAAGCAATCTCGTCTCCTTTTATACCTTGCAGATAACCTGATACGACTGTTATAACGGAAAAAAGTGATGCCAAATTTATTGTTTTTGCCAGGGTTTATGTTAAATAGCCATCTCTGGGATGAGATGCGGCATGATTTGGCAACGCTGGGTAATCTGTATTTCGGAGATCTTGGCCAGGATGCAACAATCGATGCGATGGCTGAGCGTGTGTTGCAACATGCACCGCAAACATTCTATCTCTTCGGATTTTCAATGGGTGGATTTGTCGCTCAGGCAATAACGTTAAAAGCACCTGAACGGGTGCTTGGTCTGGCACTACTCAATACGTCATCAAGACCGCAAACAGAGCAGGAGTCAGCCGTCACACTCGCACAAATAGCGCTGGCAGAAAAAACACCTTTTAAAGGATTGACGTCACGTGCATTGATTTCCGCCGTGCATCCTGACCGGAGTCAGGATAAAGCACTGATTGGACGTCTGCAGGCGATGGCGCTGGAAAATGGCAAGGATGTTTTTTTACGGCAATTGGCAACGTTAAGGCATGGTAGTTATGCGGAGCTGGACCGTATTACCTGCCCGGTATTAATTGTGACAAGTGATGCGGATAAGTTAAGAACAATACAAGAGGCCGAAGAAATGGCGCAACGTATTCCTCAGGCAGAATTAACAATAATCAACAATAGCGGACATATGACACCCCTTGAAACACCAGATGCCTTGTTCGATATTATTGCCGCATGGATAAAACAACACGCATCATGAGATGCGTGTTGTTTGCATCGATGGATTTACAAAGCCAGCCGTTTTCTGGCGGCATGGTATTCATCGGATAGGCGTGCCACAATCTGTGCAACAGTTGGGGTATCATCCATTAGACCGACACCCTGGCCGGCACCCCAAATATCACGCCAAGCTTTTGCTTTACTTGTGCTACCCGAACCAAAATTCATTTTTGTTTTATCTGCCTGGGGTAAATTGTCGGGATCAAGACCAGCATTGATAATTGACTGACGTAAATAGTTACCGTGTACTCCAGTAAATAAATTACTATAAATAACGTCTGCCGCAGTCGAGGCTACAATTGCCTGACGGTATGCATCCGTTACATTCGATTCTTGTGATGCCAGCCAGCGCGAACCGATATAGGCAAAGTCGGCCCCCATTGCTTGTGCTGCCAATATTGCGTCTCCAGTTGCAATTGCGCCAGACAAGGCAATCGGCCCATCATAGAATTTGCGTACTTCTCCAACTAGAGCAAAAGGGGACAATGTCCCGGCATGTCCGCCTGCACCCGTTGCCACAAGAATCAGACCATCAACACCGGCTTCAAGTGCCTTATGGGCATGACGAATCGAAATGACATCATGCAACACAATACCGCCATAAGCGTGAATTGCGTCCAGCATTTCTTTGGGGGGGGCACGCAAGCTGGAAATGATGATCGGTACCTGATGTTTGACACAGGTTGCGACATCGTCGGCAAGACGATCGTTGGATTGATGCACGATCTGGTTGACTGCAACCGGACCAATTGTGTGAGATGGATTGGCTTTCTGATAGGCTAGCAGTTCATTTTTGAGGTCTGTTAGCCAGATATCCAGTTGTTGTGCCGGGCGTGCATTTAATGCAGGAAAGGAGCCGACAATGCCGGCTTTACATTGTGCAGCGACAAGTGCTGGACTGCTGGCAATAAACATCGGCGATGCAATGACTGGCAAGCTGAGATGTTGCAAGACGGAAGGAAGTCGCATGCTGGTAGCCTTCTTTTTATGTCGATAATGTACAGATTATAGAACAAAATATTACGATCGTGCTTTTTTGTGGGTTGGGCAATTTATGCTGTTCAAATCATTGAGATTGGACAGTCTGTGCTGCTCTGGATACGTTAAGTCATGTGGTATGTAAATGGGGTGTGCGGGCTATAAGAAGACTATGTATAAGAATCTTTTGCTACCTAGAAAGTGTCAGGTTTCCTCAGGAAATGTGCCATCGACGTAGTACCAGCGATGTTGACCGGCAGCATCAAACATACGTTCAAAATGGCTGATTTCATGAATCCGGTGTGCGCGCCCACCTACCTTGAAGCGGGCAATAAATTCAACGGTAGCAATATCATCCTGTATGTCATGATGGTGGTTTAGTATAGTAAGCCCCGTCCATTTCACATCATCTTCGGAGATGACATCCTCCGGCAATGTATCCGGATGCCAGGTTGCTTTAAGGTAATGTGCATTGCGTAATACAAATGCGGTGTATCTGGAACGCATGAGTTCTAACGCGGTTGCCGGTATGTTGCCATTATCGATGAAGCGTCCACAACAGCTTGCATATGATCCTTGTGAACAAGGACAATCAGCAAGCGCAGGTTTACGTGCCATTTTATTTCCCAAGGTAGTGATCAGTCATTGCCGTCATGTAACTGAAGCAACACCAAAGTGTTGTTCAAAATAACGGTTTGCATATTGTACGTTGAAACTATGGAGTGGTTTGATAGACTGCTTAAATAACGATAAACGGTGATATCGGATGATTAATAATAAGAAA
>JAATFN010000097.1 GCA_015655165.1 Betaproteobacteria bacterium
AGATTGACAGGCAAAAAAAGCAAAGGATACTCTCTTGATAGTCACAATAAAAAACGATGCCAGAAAAGCCGGCACCCGATATACATGCAAGGGGCTCCCCCCTTCACATGGGGTCAGGCAAACGATTTGATCGTAATACCGGCTTGTTCAAGTGTTGCCCGCAGAACTCTTGCCATCTCGACTGCCCCCGGGCTGTCGCCATGTACACAAATCGAATCAGCTTCTATATGCGTTAACGTGCCGTCAATAGCAGGAATCACACCATGCGTGACCAATTGCAGCATACGCTCGGCAATCAATTTTCCATCATGCAGTACCGAGCCTTTTTCTCGGCGCGACACCAATGTACCTTGCGAGGTATAAGCCCGATCTGCAAATGCTTCGGCAATTGTGCGCAACCCCTTTTGTTGTGCCAGCTTCAGGATATTCGAACCCGCTAAGCCCACTAACACCAGATTTTTATCGATTGCCAATATACCTTCAATGACAGCCAGTCCCTGACGTTCATCGTAGGCAATCGTGTTATATAACGCACCATGCGGTTTGACATAACTTACCGGCACACCAACAGCTGCGGCGAGACCTTTTAACGCGCCGATCTGATAGATGACATCTGCTGTTAATTCGTCGCTAGCCACATCCATATTACGTCGCCCAAAACCGACAATATCCGGATAGGCCACATGGGCACCAACAGTCACATGATTGGTTTTAGCTGCCTGCAACGTTTTCAAAATACCTGCAGGATCACCCGCATGGAAACCACAGGCGACATTCACACTACTGACAATCGCCAGCATAGCGGCATCATCGCCCATCTTCCATTGGCCATAACTCTCGCCAAGGTCACTATTCAAATCAATCATTGTCATCGGTCTTCTCACTTTCTCTTTTCTATGCAAAAACCAGACTATGCAAATTCTGCGCCTGCACATCAAATGCTGTTATCCATTACCATCGACGATAATTATAGTATTGTTGAACAATAAATTGTTATTGCTCAACCATTTCACCAATATGGTACCCCAAAACAGGGCAAACAACCCGTCATGGTGCGTAAATTCATCAGACATAAACTGTAGTCATCCCGTTAAATCAAGGCATGTTTCAACATATCCCGATGGCTTTTTACCGGTTGGACAGTACAATCGACATCCTGCTGGAAATGGTCAATACACGCGTGATACACTGCCTTGCAACACCCCGATTTTGACAAGAAAACATGAACGAACCTGCCGCAAACACGCTGACTTTAATTCAAAAAGTTGCAAAGGAAATCCGGCTGCAACTGGTCAATGGCGAATTATTACCCAATCAAAAACTCTCGGAAGCCACACTCAGCGAGCAATTCGGCATATCCCGCAATACGTTGCGCGAGACATTTCGTTTACTGACAAAAGAGGGTCTGTTAAAGCACGAACCCAACCGCGGCGTGTTCGTTTCCACCCCAAGCATGGCAACCATTATCGACATCTACCGGGTGCGACGCATAATCGAGTGCCAGGCCCTCGCACAAGCCTATCGCATGCATCCGGCCTTGAAAGGGATGCATTTAGCCGTAGAACACGCTTATATCTGTCGCGACAAAAAAGACTGGCTGGGAGTCGGCACTGCCAATATGGAATTTCATGCTGCGATCGTCCAATTAGCCGATAGTGAGCGTTTAAATGCACTGTTTTCAAATATCGCTGCTGAATTGAGGCTGGCATTCGGCATGCTCGATGATCTGGAGTTTCTGCATTCGCCCTTTGTCGATACCAATAACCACCTGCTGGAAATGTTCGATGCAGGCAAAACAACCGAAGCTGCCAGTTATCTGGAAGACTACCTGATCCGCTCGGAACGTATGGTATTAGCGGCTTACGCCAGACGCATCGAATAAAAAACATCCCATACGCTAGGACTCAGACACA
Source organism: Betaproteobacteria bacterium (assembly GCA_015655165.1). Lineage (GTDB taxonomy): Bacteria > Pseudomonadota > Gammaproteobacteria > Burkholderiales > Burkholderiaceae_D > Herbaspirillum. Next base: position 1,914 of record JAATFN010000097.1, read on the forward strand.
AAAGTATTACTGTCAATACGGATAATTGTTCAACAACTCTTACAAAATAGATCAACATAGTTTATTCTTCACACCGAGGGATAACAAACAATGATGAACCGCCCTTCTGTTGACTGTCACCGATCCACCAAAAAGAATCGGGCACAGGATTTGCTAAATCGGATGTAGCCGTGCAAATGATCCGCATCAGGATCATCTGCAATTCACAATGTTTTGATACTTGCAACTTGGGAGTTTTATATGAAACGACGTATCTTATTGGCCACTGCCTTGTCATGTGCACTAACGCTGGGCTCTTCCGCAGCACAAGCCCAAACCAAATGGGATCTGGCCTCTCCCTATCCAGCATTTAATTTCCACCCAAAAAATCTGGAACAGTTTGCCGCTGAAGTCAAAGAAGCCAGCGCAGGTAAATTGCTCATCACAGTGCATCCGGGCGCATCGCTATTCAAAGGACCTGAAATCAAACGTGCAGTACAAGGCAACCAGGCGCAAGCTGGCGAATTCTTTCTGGTCAGTTTCCAGAACGAATGGCAGTTGTTCGGTGCAGACGGCCTGCCTTTCCTGACAGGCAACTACGAAGAAGCATTCAAACTGTATCAGGCACAAAAACCGTTCCTGCAGAAAAAACTCGATGCCCAAGGCATGATCCTGTTGTATTCGGTGCCATGGCCACCACAAGGCATTTACAGCAAAACACCAATCAAATCCATCGCTGACTTGAAGGGTAAAAAATGGCGTGCCTATAGCCCGATCACATCCCGTATCGGCGAACTTGTAGGCGCACAACCGACCATCATACAAGAAGCCGAATTGTCGCAAGCACTGGCAACAGGTGTGATCGACTCCTTGATGACTTCAAGCGCAACAGGTGCCGACAACAAGCTGTATGAAAATCTGAAGTACTACTATAACGTACAAGCCTGGTTCCCTAAAAATGCTGTTGTTGCCAACAAGCGGGCATTTAACGCATTGGACAAAACAACCCAAGATGCCGTGTTAAAAGCAGCAGCATCTGCTGAAAAACGTGGCTGGGATGCATCCCGTCAGGTTGATATCGAATCGCTCGCCAAAATCAAGGCCGGCGGCATCATCATTGAAGAACCATCGGCACAATTAAAAGCGGATATGCAAAAGATTGGTGCGACGATTCTCAAAGAATGGACCGACAAAGC
>JAATFN010000373.1 GCA_015655165.1 Betaproteobacteria bacterium
AGTATTCATCGGTTGGTCGGAGTCTTAATGGGTAGTTAGTGCCAATATGGTAAGAATTATGACATACAGCCTTTTAATCTAGACATGTTGTTTGGCCAGTGAAAGTTTCTGTTGGATGGGGAACCTGTCATGGCGTTGGATGAAGAAGGTTTGATTAAACTGTCTATATCACACATAATGGAGTGATTCTCATTTATCATAAAACCATGTCTTCTTCCCATCATCCTGCTGCCAAGGGCTGGCTTGCGTATTATCGTGAGCTGATTGTCACTTGGACAAAAAAAGCTGATAGCTGCCATGATGCGGAAGATGCCATACATGATGTGATGGTGAATATGTTAAAGGGAAATAGTGCGGCTATACGTGAGCCGCGGGCCTATCTCCACCGTAGTGTTTATCACGGATTAACAGCACAATATCGTGAACGGAGCTGTTTACCAACAGTGTCGTTACATGATCTGGCCGAAGCTGAACATCCGGCTGTTGACAGTCCGGAGTCCCATGCGAGGGCAGCACAATTGTCCGATGCATTAATGACTGCATTACGCGAATTGCCTCTGCCATGCCAGCAAGTATTTGCATGGCATCGCCTCGAAGGCTGGACGATGTCCGAGATTGCCGGTGAAATGGGCTTGTCTGTCAGTACAGCTGAAAAGTATCTGACCAAAGCCATGCGCCACATTCACAGCCGTTTACAACAATTCTCGCGTTAAAATACCTGTTATTGCTCTTATCGTCACCACCCGCCACATGGATAAATGCCACCTTATACCGATTCCAGATGATCCGCATGACGCGGCATCGTATTGGTTTACGCGTGAGCGAGGTGGGTTGATGGACGATAAGGAGCAAGCACAGTTTGCACTCTGGCGCGCAGATCCCGGACATGATCAGGCGTATCGTGAAATGCTGGCAATCTGGCGTGTGGCGCAAACAGTACCGGATGATGCATTACGTGCGATTGTGTCGGCACCGGCGGCTTCCACCGATATACCGAATGTAGTTAAGAGGCGTCATATGGGGTGGTCTTTGGCCGCTATTGCAGCCATGGCAGTGGTTGGTTTTGCCGGACATTATGTATTCAGGCAGGAAGCAACATTTACCGAACAATATGCAACAGCCATCGGGGAGCGACGCCAGATCAAGTTGCCGGATGGTTCAGTCATTAATCTGAATACGGCAACGACTGTCGTTGTGCGTTTCTATAAAGATGTGCGGCATGTCGTACTGGAGTCTGGTGAGGCTGTGTTTTCTGTTGCGCATGACAAGGAGATGCCTTTTATTGTCGAGGCAGGTCTGGGGCGTGTGCGCGTGACTGGAACGTTATTTAGTGTCAGGCGTGACGATGAGAAATTGTTTGTCGCAGTCGAATCGGGGTCGGTTGAAGTGTCTCGCGGGACCTGGCGTAGCGCCGACAAAGTACAATTGGTTGCAAACCATGGTGCGATTGTTACCGATAACGCAATCGCCAGAATGCCGGAATCGATCGATATGGCAGCATTATCTGCATGGCAGCAAGGTAAAGTCATCTTTGAGGGCACAGCTTTGCCGAATGTGATCGACGAGATCAACCGCTATCGTGTACATCCTATCCATTTGCAGGGTGACTTCAGGAAAATGCGTCTGGCAGGGGTATTTAGTGTCGATGATACCGAGACATTTCTGGACATTTTACCCACATTGCTCCCGGTGTCTGTTTTAAAAAAACAGGATGGTACCGTGTTGATTATTGCGCGTACCTAGGATCAGGTACTGTACGCCGATAATGCAGTTATGTAAAAAGTAATTTTTTTGTAAAAACCTTACGGGGTTTCTCCCGGATTCCACTCTTACTTAATAAGGGGCACGCGAGTGCTTCACAGGAACCTTTGGCCAAAGGGTTTGACGAACACGTCGTATTAATGAAGAGTTTGTATAGTGAAAAAACCACAACCACAAGATGCACAGGGGTATGTAACAAACAAGTACATTGGCTTGAAAATAGGTACATTGGTCATTTCTGTCGCATTGGCGATCGGCATGATGCCACAAGTCGTACATGCACAAAAAAGTGCCGCTGTACAGATTCAGATTGCCGCGCAGCCACTGCATCAGGCTTTGCTGCAACTGGGACAACAAACAGATATCCAGATTTATTATGTACCAGAGACAGTAGCCGGTTTGCAGGCACCTGCTATTAACGGGACATTAACTGCTGATCAAGCCTTGCAACGGTTATTGGTAGGTACCGGGATCAATGCTAGCTGGCAAGGTAGCCATGTATCACTGCAACGTCAACAGTCATCCGAGGCACAATTGGGCACTGTGACGGTGCGTGCAGCAGCGGCTGAAAATGCCGAGAGCTCTTACGTCGCAGCAGCGAGTAAAAGCCTTAAAACACCGGCACCGTTAATCGAGACACCACGTAGCATCTCAGTTGTTACACAGGAACAGATCAAAACGCAGGCACCAACTTCCATTGAACGCGCCTTGGGTTATACAGCCGGTGTGATTACAGAAACAGGCGGTGCAAATGATTTACGTATGAGTGGCAGTATTATCCGCGGTTTTAGTGATGGCAGTTCCTATTTCAAGGATGGCTTAAAGCAATTTGCAGTGGGCACATACGGATCATGGAACGACGATATGAACATGTTGGATAGTGTCGAAGTCTTAAAAGGGCCTGCATCCATTCTGTATGGGCAGACACGTCCGGGTGGTGTCATTAACGTGATTTCGAAACATCCTGTTCTTGGGCAAAAAAATGACATCGGTATTTCTTACGGCAGCTACAATCGTCGTGAATTGACGGTTGATCTTGGTGGTGCAATTGGAGAAGGCGATACGGTGTTGTATCGACTGGTGGCATTGGGGCGAAAAGCGGAGCTGGGCACAGATTTTTCAAAAGACCATCGTTTGATGGTAGCACCATCGGTGACATTCAATTTTTCGAGTAAAACCAGTCTGACATTCTTGAGTCAGATTTCACAAGAACGTACGACACCAAAACCGTGGTGGCCAAGTTTGTTTTCTTATCCTGCATCAGTCGATATTTCAACTACCATGGCAGAGGGCGATCCCAATTTCAATCGTTTTGATCGTGATACAAAGTCACTCGGTTATGAATTCGAACACGAATTTGATAATGGTTTGAGATTCACACAAAATGCACGTTATGCAGAAATTGATGTGTATTACGAGCATTTGTATGCGTCAGCTATCAAGGCGGACGGACACACGGTAAGCCGTGGGTCGTTATTACAAAAAACGAACGGCAAAACCTTCAATATTGACAGTCGTCTGAGTAAAACACTTGCATGGGGTACGGTCAGACATCAAGTGTCTGCCGGTGTGGATTACCTGAAATACAAACAAAAAGGTGGCGTTGGCTACGGTAGCGCACCTGATCTGGATATGCAGAACCCGGTGTATTGGCAGAATATTGGAACACCTGCCATTGATTATTCTACAGATGATATCGCCCAAACCGGTTTGTATGTACAAGACCAGATAAAGTGGGGTAACGTTGTTGCCAATATTGGTGTGCGTCATGACAAAGTACGTGAAATAGCTGATAGCGGTGTTGCGACAACAACCGATAGTCATGCTACTACCGGCAATGTCGGTTTGTTGTATCACTTCGATAACGGATTTGCACCTTATGTCAGCTACGCTACGTCATTCGAGCCTGTCACCGGTAAAGGATTCGACGGTGAGAAGTTTAAACCGACAAAAGGTAAACAGTTCGAAGTCGGTGTGAAATATCAACCTGCAGAATCCGATTCATTCATTACTGCATCACTCTTTGATTTGTATCAGCAGAATGTCTCAACAACCGATACGAATCATCCGGGTTTCAGTGAGCAAACCGGCGAGGTCCATTCTCAAGGCCTTGAACTGGAAGGCAATGTTGCCCTCGGTAAAGAATGGCGTGTTTTAGCCGCATATGCCTACACAGATGCTGTGACAGAGAAGTCTAATTATGCCAATCGTATCGGGCAACCATTGCAACAAGTCGCCAAACATACTGGTAGTGTGTGGGTCGATTATCGTCCGCGTCAATTGCCGGGCGTGATGGTAGCAGCTGGTGCCCGTTATAAAGATCGTGCGCCGTATTCATTGACTGGTACCAACTATACGCCTTCTTACACAGTACTAGATGCTGCATTGGCGTACGAGACAAAAAGTTATCGTCTGTCATTGAATGTTGTGAATTTACTGGATAAAAAATATTACACGGGACAGTTCAGAGGTGCCGAGCGTGAATTTGTGGTAAAAGCGAATTACTACTGGTAACACAGTGGTTTGTCTTGCTTGAAAAGTAAAAAGAGAATGCATTGTTAAACGCATTCTCTTTTTGACTGCTATTGCATCAGGTGCTGACAGGTAGGCAATATTGACTACCTGTTTGGGACAATGTACTTGGTTAGAATGTCTGTCTGAGTGTGACTGTGAAGTTACGCGGTGCACCGTACGCTCTGGTATTATAAAAATTGATTTGCGAGTAGTATTTTCTGTTTATGGCATTGGCGATATTCAGTTGTAATGTGGTTTCTGGCGTAAAACTGTAACGTGCCATCAAATCAATGACGGAATAGCCGCCTTGCCTGAGTGGACGTTGTACGGAGCTGCCGCTACCATCTTGCCCCCAGACAGTCGTTTTGACTTCGCTTTGCCACCTCGCACCACCACCGAGTGTGAGCTTTTCCAATGCGCCAGAGAATTTATAGGTCGTAAATAAATTCATTGTCGAGCGTGGTGTTGTTGTACTCAGTTCGGCATCAAAGCGGTCTTTCATATTGAAGTGGGAATAACCAAACGATGCATTCCAGTTCGGTGTGATTGCACCATTGATTTCGAATTCATAGCCTTTGCTTGTCGCACCTTCAGCACCATAGTATGCCTGTGTCATTGTGCCTGGTACCGGTGCCGAATTATCTTCTTCTGCGACATTGTTTTGAATAATCTTAAAGACCGAGAGTGAGGCATTGACACGATTATCGAAAAATGTTCCCTTAATACCTGCTTCATAATTGCGGCCTTCAACTGGATCGAGATAGTTTCCGTTTATATCCTGCACGTTTTGTGGCTGGAAAATATCTGTGTAGCTGGTGTAGACAGAAAAATATTTATTGAGATCGTAAATGATGCCGGCATAGGGTGTGACAACACGGAAGGTATTGTAGTCACTTCTGTCCCAGACAGAGTAACGTGCGCCGATGATCAGTTTTAATGGATCTGCAATAGATAAGCGGAGTGCACCATAGGCAGCAGACTGTCGTGTATTGCTATCGAGTTCCGGTTCCTGAGCTGTCCAGACGGGTTCAGGATAACTGCCATCCCAGTCAAGAAGACTGCCGGTATAACTGGCTGAGGAATCCACAAAACGTACGGTGCCATAACTGCGTTGCAATGATGTCGATGCGCCGGCAACAAAAGAATGCTCGCGCCCAAAGAGATCGAATTGGCCATCCAGTTTTGCATTGATTGCATGTTGCTCGCGATATCCTTCATACCAGTTGGCATACACTGTACTACTGCTAGTTGTCCACGTTTGTGGATCAATTTGGCCGCCGATGCTCATACCGAGTTTGGCGTCGTAAGCTTGTTTGCTGTGGGTGTAACCGATTTGTGATGTCCAGCCGTTTTGCAGTGTATGTTCTAAAATGGCAAACTGGCTTTGCTGTGTGCTGGCCCAACTTGACCAGTTAGGTGCACCGCTGTAGGAAGTTGGCCAATCGATTTCTTCGCCATTTTTAAACCAGCCAGTTGGGAGTGCGCCACCCCAGGTTGAAGCAGTCGGACGGTTGACCTGATAATCGGCACCAATACGCAAGGTGGTTTTAGTGGTCAGATCTGCCTCGATCGTGCCATAGGCAATGCCTTTTTTCTTTTTATTACGCTCAATGAAAGAGTGACTGGTTTGACCAGCTCCGACAAATCTGGCGCGAACTGATCCATCTTGATTTAACGGCGTTGAGATGTCTGCAGTTGCACGGTAGTTGTCCCAAGAACCGACTGAGGCAGTCAATTGTCCTGTCAGTGTTTTGCTCGAAGCCCGTTTGCGTACAAGATTGATTGCTGCAGAAGGGTTTCCGGCACCCGTCATCAAGCCGGTTGCACCGCGTACAATTTCCACGCGGTCATAAATGGCAGAATCAATATCCGATTCGCCGGCACTATAAGGTGACTCGAATCCTGTCGGTACACCATCATATTGGTAATTGTCGACAGAAAACCCGCGATAGCTAAATGAAGAACGTTCAGTATCATAGGCACTTTCCGCGACACCCGTTGTCGCACGTAATACTTCTGCCAAGGAATTGGAGGCCTGATCATCCATTTTTTGGCGTGTAATGATGCTGACCGATTGCGGGGTGTCACGTAAGGAGAGGTTTAATCCTGTGGCACTACTTGTCAATTTGCTGGTGTAAGAACCTGTGCCTTCTGTTGTGGCGGACGGTGCAATCTGTACATTGATGACAGGTAGTGTTTTTTCGTCGCCTGGCTGCAATACAAAGCCGCCAGAAGGTAGTGCAACGGCTTCCAAGGTACTGCCAGATAGTAATGTTGCAAGTCCTGTTGCAATACTATATGTGCCTTGCAATCCATGTGTGTTAAGGCCTTGTATCAGACGCTGGTCGTAGGACAGGTTGGCACCGGTACTGCGTGCGAAATGGTCAAGGGCAACTTCCAGTGATCCGGATGCGATATTAAAGCTATATGTGGCAGACGATGCTGCGGTATTTTGTGCATGCGTATTCGTGACAGGCAGTACCACCCCCAATGCTATACATAACAACGTACTACGCAATGCGATTGACAGGGGTGTCAGGCGTAAATGTGTGCGACCGGTGCGATGATCTTCTTGCATGGTGTACTTTCTCGTGAAGTGGGTAATGGAGACGTCTAAGATGTCTGCCGAGTGAGAAAGTAAATCCCCTCATTTTTCCAAAAAAATTTCAAGAGGATGATAGAAGGCGCATGCGTTTGCTTGTGCAAGGAGGTCAGTTTGCGAGTGGGGCTTTGGCACGTACGTTGACCCAGTAGCGTGTC
>JAATFN010000254.1 GCA_015655165.1 Betaproteobacteria bacterium
AAACATGGTCAACACGCGCAACACCAGCATGGGCACTTTAAATGTACCCGTTGCTCACGGGTGTTCTGTCTGGATGGTACAAGCTATGCAGGCCTTCTGGAAAGCGTGCTGCCTACCTCGATTAAAAATCCATTGCAATCAGCATTACAAACTACGCTAGGTAAAGGCTTTGAAAGCCACGAAGTAGAGCTGACGATCAAAGGCTGGTGCGCTGATTGCGCACGCTTATAATGCTTCGGTAGCCAATCGTTTGGCATAAGCGTGCAATTGCCGCAGGGAGTGGATTTTCATATCCACATACGCCGGTCGCATTGCCATTTGACATGGCCTGCCTTGTAACTGCGCATACGGATTACTGGTAAGATAACGTGTCATCCATACCGTATGCAATCCTTCTTGTTTTGCAGCTTTTAAATTGATGGCCGTATCTTCGATCAGAATACAGCGATGGGCTGCAATATGCTCTTTGGCAAGTAGTTTACGGATTAACTGGCGTGATGGCTTGGGACGTAAATGTTTATGTACATACATCGATTCGATCGACAGGCTTTTTGTAAAAAAACGATGCAAGCCCAGATGCCGCACAATCTGGTTGGCATAGGCGATCGGTGCATTTGTCAGTAAAATTTTTTTACCTGGCAAACGTTTTAACAAACGGATCAACCCACGTTCGGCGTGGATCATATTCACCAAATCGTCAAACACATGCGTCTCGCTGAGAAAATCGTCAGCACGTACCTGATGATGGTACATGAGGCCAAGCAAGGTGGCACCATAACGACGCCAGTACAACTGACGCAAGCGATCTACTTCCTGCTGGTCACAAGGGTGCCCTTGCTCCTGCAATATGCGTGTCATAAACACATTCATATTCAGGTTTAACGCCGGAAAGATCGCATGTGAGGCATTATGCAGGGTATTGTCGAGATCAAATAACCAGACAGGTTCAGTGTGTTTGTTGTGTACAGTCATACGCTCAATAGTCGGTTCCGGCAAACAAAGTCTGCCACCAGAACATGATTATCGCATTAAACGGCAACGTGTCTGCTACGCCCTGCTAACCCCTGCTGAAATGGGTTTAATAACCGACGGTGAAACGCTGGCGGCTGTGTGTCGGCTTTTCGATCTCGTCGACCAAAGCGATCGCATAATCTTCAAAAGAAATACGACTGCCATGATCATCGCTTAATAACTGATCCTTGCCCAAACGGAATTTTCCGGTACGTTGCCCGGGTAAAAATTGCGCCGATGGTGACAAAAATGTCCAGTCCAGATCGTTTTCTGTTCGTAACAAATTCAGGAACTCTGCGCCCTTCTCGGCCTCCGGTTTATACGCCGGTGGAAAATCCGGCGTACGAACAAGTGGCACACCGGGAGATACTTCCAGGCTACCTGCACCACCGACAACAAGATACCGTTTAACACCGGCAGCTTTCACAGCATCAAGAAGAATATGTGGATCACTCGCCGTGAAATGCACAGCACTGATCACAATATCATGTCCTTTTAACAAATCGCTCAATGCCGCTTTATCAAATACATCACCCTGTTTGGCAATAACTTTAGGTAGTTTGGCAATGTTTTCCGGATGCCTTGCAATTGCGGTCACAGCATGTTCCCGATCAGACAGCTCTTTCAGGATACGCGAACCTACGTTACCAGAAGCACCAATTAATGCAATCGACATAGACATCTCCCAAGATGATGATCATTCGAAATACGATACGCGACTGGCTTGCCAGTTCAATCTGTGTAATCCTCTGTTACATAAAATGCATCTCTTGAAAGGCGTGCGGCTGCCTTTAACATAAAACAGGCCTACGCACGCAGACCTGTGTCATTGATCATTTATTTCTTATTGTTCTCATCGAGCCATTTGGCGGTATTGGGCGAAATTTGCGCCAATGGAATGGATACCTGATGCACACTACCATCTTTGCCTTCAACTGTTAGCCATAACAGGTCGCTTGACGTGGCATTTGACGGAAAACTGATTTCTGCTGTGCGATCCCATTGTGCACCAGAAAACATGATACCGGCACCGCGTAGCGATCGCGGTTTACGTACTTTCAGGTAAGCATGGCGAATGTTTGTGTCACATGTTTCACAAAAGCGCACATTGTAGGACTTCAAAGGTATATCCATCACAGCCAGATCGGGGGTGTCATGGTCGACTTCCCCAAACGAGAATGTCCAGGGCCCCACTTGGCCGTGATAGGCATCGCTGCGCATCGTCGCCGTCACAGGCGCTACCCATAAAGCATAAGCAAACCCGACCGGAATCAGACCCAATAGACTCAACACCATCACACGCTTCGTACGTGTTTTTAATACTGCACTGTCATCCATCGTCAATACAGGTGCGGTTTTGCCTTTACGGGGTGCTTTTATTGCCTTGACCGTCTGCCCGGGCCATTTGGGCAAATAAAGAACCAAGGCGATACCAACGACAGACAATCCCCCTAGCCAGGCAGTAGCTCCGACCCCCGAGCCCCAATCACCGCAACTCAACAGCAAAGCAATACCCAATAATACCCAACCTGTGATACGGACGATGTTGCGTTGCCCCAATGTCAGGCTGTCTGGCAATATGAGCGCACTATGACGCTCGGATGCGGCAGCCAGACCGACAAACCCCAGCAAACTCGTCACCAGAATCATTACTTGCACCATCATGTTGTCGCTCCAGATAGCATGAACCAGTCAATTCCCGCCAACACAATGGCCGGTAGAAGCACCCCTAACCATGCCCGTTTGGCGCTACCCACACTAAACACCCAGATAACAACAATGGCATAAAGCGCAAAACTCAACATGGTTGCAGCCATGACTGCCTGGGCTTTTGGTAAAGGCCAGACAAGTGCCAGAAAAATGGTCGCAACCGACGTCAGTGCATATCCGCCAACTGCGGCAATCAATACGCGAGAGGCAACCATCCAGCGGTATCGTGCTTCCTCGTTCATCATGCGGCCGCCTTTTCTGTTACGTCTGCCTGCAATCCGGCCTTGTCCAACTGAGCCGCTTTGAGCCAGCGTTTATTCAGTTTTTTTGCCATGTAAGCAAACAATGCTGCCAAACCAAACATACTGAGATCCACACTAGCGAGTTGCCAGTCACCATAGGGAATCGTCACACCGAGATGTCTGTCGGTCGTGATGAAATTCAATAGCGGGATCAATGCGAATGCTGCGACTGCAACATAGATCAATTCCAGCCATGCACGTTTGATCGGCCGCAGCAAGCTATAAAAGAAGGTCCATGCCCACACCGCAAACAAACTATGCATTTCCCAGTCTGCGCGTTCACCAAGGCCAACGGGCAACAACCGGTTGGCCCAGAAATAGGCAGCAATACCGATAGGTAAACCGATAATCGTTGCAACATTCAATACTTCGACCAAGCGAATACCGAATGCATCGAGCTTTGAGACAGCCTTTGCCTTGACCAGCTTTTCGCGGCGTTTGACAGTCCACAACACCAGTCCGGTACCGATCATGCCGCAGCCTAGCAAGCTTGCTGCCAGATATAACCACCTCAGCCACCAGTCAGCAAATCTACCCTCATGTAAATTCAGGAATACACTATTGGTCTTCAGGGTGGTATGCACCTTATCTTCCGGCGGCAACGATGCGCCGGTTTGTCCATCAAATCGCAATACCGGTGGTCTGTTGTACAGCACCTCAACGCCGCGCATACGCTCAATATCGACATAATAGGGTTCGCCTACCGGATGCTGCAAATGGATAGATGCGGCCGGTATTCCCCACTCTTTCTGCGCTTGCTCGACCAAACCGGCCAGATTGACTGCAGGTTTGGTCATTGCCTCATACGGTTTGTGTTCGTCTTCCTCACTTAACAATTCGGCGTAGAATGTGTCTATCTTTTCTTCAGACGTACCATAGATCGCATACAGTGCTGTGGGCATATACGTTGAAGAGAAAAACAGCAAGCCGCTATACGTGATCATCAGAAAAAACGGTAATGCCATGACACTAATCACATTATGCGCATCCAGCCATGAACGCTGACCTTTGCCTGGCCTGAAAGTGAAGAAATCCGTAAAAATTTTCTTGTGGGTAATGATCCCGCTGAGTATTGCCAGAAACATCAGCATGGTACAAATACCAATGAGGTAGTACGCAACCATATACGGCATGTAGTGCAATGCATAATGCATCCGGTATAAGGCATTGCCACCACCCGTAACACGCGCCTCCACTTCCTCTTTAAACGCACCGGTCTGAGGATCGAGTGTTTCGCGTCCGGTACTGCCGAAATCACGTCGATGTTGAGGCATCTCTTCCCATGAAATGCCAAAATCCCTTGTTTCCCGCCCGTTTGGATTAACTTGCGGCAAAGTAATCGACCATTCTTTAGCATTGGGTGCAACTTGCTGCAGGCGATTCAATGCCAGGTCCAGTGTCGCCGCCATATCAACAACTTTTTGGGTCGTAGGCAGGGGCAACTCCGGCTTCATCCAGCGGGTGATCTCGTTCGTCACATACCCGGCTGTTCCCGTGACAAATACAAAAAACAGCACCCATCCAACAATCAGGCCTGTCCATGTATGCAGCCACGCCATGCTCTGGCGGAAACCTTCTTTCATCGTCTATTGTCCATTTCTATCTTGCGCTGATCGGCGTTGCCATTGACCAATGCGTTCTTGCCCTTCAAGGCGCGATAACAATCACAGCGATGAAATGCGTAGCAGGCACCCGTAGGTTTAGGCGCAGCATCTGTCAAAGCTGTGGCCATCAATCATCGTTGTCTTCACATTATTCTTCTAGTTCGAATAAGAATCATTACAATTTTATGTTGGTTTTGCGTATTCAGCAATTACTGAATGCCGTCAAGAGAACGCCACATGGCCCAAAGCGCATCGTCACGAGAGACAAGCCAATAAAAAAGCTCCACGGCTTTGAAGCCTGTGCAGCTTTTATGTACAACAACGACCCAAGTGACGTATTTAGTGCGAGCGGATCATGGTACCGAAAGCCTGATCAGTCAACACTTCCAGCAACAACGAGTGTTCAATACGGCCATCAATAATGTGCACCGTGTTAACACCTGATTTCGCAGCTTCCAATGCCGAAGAAATCTTCGGCAGCATTCCCCCGGAAATTGTGCCATCCTCGAACATTTCATCGATTTCGCGCGCTGACAGGTTCGTCAACATGTTCCCCTGTTTATCCTGTACACCGGCAATATTGGTCATCATGATCAATTTTTCGGCATGCAATATCTCGGCAATCTTGCCTGCGACAACGTCGGCATTAATGTTGTAAGCCTGACCGTCTTCGCCAAATCCGATCGGAGAAATGATCGGAATAAATGCATCGTCTTGTAATGCCTTGACCACGGCAGGATTAATTGCTTCGATTTCACCAACAAAACCGATATCGAGCAACTGGCCCGGTTTTTCCTTGTCAGGCATCATCATTTTACGTGCACGGATTAAACCGCCGTCCTTGCCTGTCAAACCGACAGCATGACCACCATAATGGTTGATCAACATGACGATATCTTGCTGCACTTCTCCACCCAAGACCCATTCGACGACTTCCATGGTCTCTTCGTCAGTAATACGCATGCCCTGGATAAACGTACCTTGTTTACCCATTTTCTTTAACGCATTATCGATTTGCGGGCCACCACCGTGCACCACAACCGGATTCATCCCCACCAGTTTCAATAAAATGACATCGCGGGCAAAACTATGCTTCAACCGCTCCTCGGTCATCGCATTACCACCATATTTAACAACAATGGTTTTACCGTGAAACTTGCGGATATAAGGTAAAGCCTCCGCCAATAATTCCGCTTTGAGCTTCGAGGAAATATGCGTGGTCTCATCTACATTGGTCATGATGACATCCTGAGCAAAGAAATAATGTGAATGTCCGCGATTCTACATGGAAAGTAGTATCGATTGTGAACTGAAAACAGCATAGGTACGCACAATATTTACTCGCATTGACGCATTTTTTGCGCACTGAAGTTCTGCATGATGCGCACTAGCTGCACGCGGGTTTGGGGGTCTACCTCCCTTAGCTGATACACAAGCCGGGTTGAACCACTTTTACGCGCTGTAATCCGTAAACCCTTGATGCCTTGCCCGGTTAACTCAGTCACAAAAGACTTGGCTGCCTTTTCGGTTTTAAATACCCCCAGAGAAATATTCCAGCGCAACGCTGCAACCGCATACGTGCCCGGTATGACATAAAAATCAGTCACGCCCTGACGCCGCAATTCAGCAGCTTTCCTGTCTGCACCGGAACGCTCATCGGTAGTCGGAATATGGACCATATAGCTGATAATTTCTTCCACATTGCGCTGCATTGGTTTGGTTTTCAGTGCAAGACTTGCCAATGCATTGTCAAACTTTTGTGCGTCAGGCGTATTGAAGTAGGCAAATTCAAGACAAACCGGATCAGACTGTGCGGGCGCCTCTTGGACAACGGGTGCTTGTGCAGCAAGCGGTGCAACAACAGGTACAGGAGCATCCGTAACAGGTATATCGATGTGTTCAGGCAATGCACGTTCCAGGTCAACCGATGACGTCAATAACTGCAGCTTTTCAATATGCAACTGCGCTTTCAAACGCTCTGGCTCATGACTTTCGTGTGCTTTTGCACCTAAATAGCCGCTATTAAAACCCAATAGCACCACATTCGCAGATAACAATAACCAGAAAAAAATCTTCAGCATTATTTTCCCATGCAAAAACATTACATTGATCCCGCACTGGCCACATGTAATCCGGTTAACACCACGTTATCCATTAGCACATAGGGTTGGGTAAAATACGGCACCAGAATGCTCGCCGCACCACCGGCGACAATGCATTGGGCCGCTCCATATGTTGTCTGATGAATGGCAATGACACGCTCGATCGCACCGACTTGTGCGGCAATGCATCCTGACACAATCGCATCGATCGTATTGTCTGCAAACGGTGACACCACTTGGTGAATAGCTTCAATCTTGGGTAATTGGGCAGTATTCACAGCAAGCGATGTCGCCATCATACCCAGTCCAGGCAAAATCATGCCACCGATGAATTCACCCTCTGCAGTTAATGTATCTACTGTTGTGGCTGTGCCGCATGTCGCCACAATCAATGCCTGATCCGGAAATAAAGCACGTACACCAATTAAGGTTGCAAACCTGTCACACCCCAATTGCGCAGGATTTTTATACCTGTTATGCACACCGGCACGTACAGCTGTAGACACAAACCATTCAATCGCAAGACCGGCACCGAACACCCTCATCAACACTGCCTGCAACTTCTCGCGTACGACCTTGCCTGCCACATTCGCAACAACAACACGCTTAATCGGCAAGCGTTTCCAGACAACATCCAGACGATCGATATCGGCATGGGTCACTTGCCCCAAGTGTACCCACCGGTCTTCCCTGGTATTCATCGCGATATCGGCTGACGGCACTGCCCATTTTATCCGGGTGTTACCCGCATCAATTAACAGTAGCATCATGCCCCTTTATCGTTTCTTGCAAACGCAACGACACATCGCCGGCCGCCACTGCAACACGCCCGTTTCGGGTATCCATCAGAAACTGGCCGCTCTCGTCGATTCCTACAGCAACCCCATCATGTACCACATGACCATCATTTAAAATCACTACTGCACGGCCCTCATAGGCATGCAGTACATTCCAACGTGGTATAAACGCAGCAAACCCATGTTGCTCGAACTGGACAAGCGCATTGGCAAGATTGGTGACCAGTTTGGCCAAAACCATTTCCCGCTCCCAATGGGTCAGTTCAGTAGCACTGGCGACTTCGCGTCCGATTGTAGCGGCAACAGACGCAGGTATGTCCAGATTTAATCCTATACCGATAACCACCCAGGTCGCTTTTTGGGATGCTTTGCGGCTATTGGCAACTTCAATCAGAATACCTGCCAGTTTGGCGCCATTACGCAACACATCATTGGGCCACTTCAATTCGACATCAATGCCCAATGACTTTAGCGACTCGGCAATCACCACCCCGATAGCCAGCGACAAACCGGCAATCGACTGTGAGGACGCAACTGGCCATGCCAGCGAGAACGTCATCGCAGAAGCAGCACGCGTATGCCAAGGCCGGCCCGCACGTCCCCGTCCTGCAGTTTGCACATCGGCAACTAAAAACGTAGGGCCGGTTAATGTGTCGACAGCGGCAATCAGATCGGCATTCGTCGAGCCTGTTTGTGCAACAGCACGAATGGCGACATGGTCGGCATGGCTATGCACTTTAGCGAGATAGGCGACAATTTTTTCAGCAGAAGTATTCAAGTTCATGGTGGACATTGTAAATGGAGATGCACGTATCCATAAAATGGTTTACCCTCGAAGAAATGAATACTTCTGCGCCGGCCAAACCTGCCGTTTCCTACTTTGCTCGCGTCAGTCTGCTGATTTTTACACTATTAATTGTGTATGCCAGTTGGTATCCATTCTCCGATTGGCGTAGCATTGGCTTGCACCCGCTCGGTTATCTGTTCGCCAACTTCCCGTATTACTGGACCATTTTTGATGTCTGGACCAATGTAGCAGGCTATATGCCGTTCGGGATGTTGATGGTATTTGCTTTATACCCGAAAATACGTTCATTGGGTGCAATTGTTGTGACAATTGTGGCAGGAACACTGCTATCAGGCACCATGGAAGCCGGACAAACTTTTCTGCCGATACGGGTACCCTCTAATCTGGATTTAATCACCAATGTTCTGGGAGCAGCACTAGGCGCGGTACTAAGCGTCAAACTGGTTCCCTATTTTTTGGAGGGCAGCCAGTTCCTTCGGCTACGAAAACGCTGGTTCTTGCCAGAAGCCAGTCGCGGACTCGTCGTCATTGGACTTTGGCCACTAGCATTTATTTACCCGCAAAACCATTTATTTGGTCTGGGGCACTTCGCTCCACTCGCATCCGACTTGCTCTCGAGTGCACTCGACACACCATTGCATTTGACTACACTTTGGGTCAATACGGTTGAGTTATCGGCTGAAGCTTATTGGTTAACCGACATCATCATTACCATTTGTGGCTTAACCGGTGCCGCACTAACCTTATTTCTCGTACTAACCAAACAAGCACCTAAAGCGGTGTTTGTTTTTATTTTTATTAGCAGTCTGATGGCAGTTAAAACGCTGGCATCAGCACTATTATTCGAACCAAACAATGCCTTTATATGGATTACACCAGGTACCGTAGGAGGCATCATTCTTAGCCTACCGATTATATTTGGCCTGTCGTTTGCACCTGCAAAGGCTCAAAAACATATGGCAGTTGCCGCTATCATATTCGGCTTATTGCTCACCAATGCGATCCCGGACAATCCTTATTTTGTAGAAATGATTCAGACATGGGGACGCGGCAAGTTCCTGAATTTCAACGGTGCCGCGCAATTCCTCGCAATTCTGTTACCATTTTTGGCATTATGGTATTTGTATCATCCAATTCACCGCAAAAAACCACTTCCTTGACGTGCAAGTTACCCGTCTTTCACTGACAAATATTGCCTGCCATGAACTCACACACACAACCATTTTTTATTGACGGCGCTGCCGGACAACTCGAATGCGCACTCGATTTACCTGATCCGGAACAGACTCCTACACCACGCGGCCTGGCATTGGTTGCCCACCCGCATCCGCTTTATGGTGGCACGATGGACAATAAAGTTGCCCAAACCCTGGCACGCAGCTTCGTTGCCTTGGGCTATGCCGCTGTGCGTATGAATTTTCGTGGTGTCGGCAAATCAGAGGGCACGTATGACGAAGGACGTGGCGAAACAGACGATATGGCCTTGTTACTCGCACACATGCGCAAACAGTACCCTGATTTACCGTTTGCTCTGGCGGGATTTTCTTTTGGTACGTTTGTACAAGCACAATTGCAACAACGACTGAGTAAAGAAAACACACCGGCAGAACGTCTAGTACTCATTGGTACTGCTGCCGGCAAATGGGCCATACCTGAAGTACCCGACAATACCATTGTCATTCATGGTGAATCCGATGACACAATTGCCTTGTCGGCTGTGTTTGACTGGGCACGTCCACAAGAATTACCTGTCATTGTGATCCCGGGTGCCGATCACTTCTTCCACCGCAAACTGCACCATATCAAACAGTTTGTCGTCCAACTCTGGCACCGATAATACGTTTAGTAACAAGATTTAAGACGTGATCGTGTTTATAATTAGGGTTACGCTTTACACACTTCAGCCAATCCCATTTTTCTTCACAGAATAATGGCTTCATTCCTGCTTTTAGAAATCGTTAAGATGAAACATTTCCTTGCCGGCATAGTCACTGCCTTATGCCTCTTTAGTACTGCAGCTTCAGCACAATCGCTTCCACCACCGACCATTGCCGCCAAATCATGGTTATTGCTGGATGCCTCCAGCCACCAGATTATCGCATCACAAAATCCCGATGAACGTGTCGAGCCTGCCTCACTGGTTAAATTGATGACAGCCTATCTGTCGTTTGCAGCATTACGCGAAAAACGCCTGGATACGCAACAAATGATCAGTACCTCTGTCAATGCATGGAAAGTCGATCCAAGCAGCTCCAAAATGTTTGTCGAACCCAATAAACCGGTGTCGATCAACGATCTGCTGTTTGGCCTGATTACTGTCTCTGGCAATGATGCAGCCGTTGCATTAGCTGAAGCCGTCTCCGGTACTGAAGATGCATTTGTGACGCTGATGAATCAAGAAGCAGAACGCCAAGGCATGAAAGGCACGCATTACAGCAATCCACATGGCTTACCTAGTGCCAATACCTACACAACAGCACGTGATCTGGCGATTCTGAGTAACAATCTGGTGACAGATTTCCCCGAGTATTACCATACCTATTACTCGGTCAAACAGTTTACCTACAACAAGATCACCCAACCAAACCGTAACCGCCTCTTGTGGCTCGATCCTACGGTCGATGGCATGAAAACAGGCCATACATCCAGTGCCGGCTATTCGTTGATTACTTCTGCAAAACGTCCGGCAGTCAACAATGGCGAGCGTCGCCTGGTATCGATCGTCATCGGTACGACATCGGATCAGGTGCGTACTCAGGAAAGCCAGAAACTGCTGAACTGGGGTTTCCAGAACTTTGATGCAGTCAAACTCTATGACAAAAATCAACCTGTTGATACACCGTCTGTCTGGAAGGGTTCTCAAGGCAAGATCAAGATCGGTTTCAATCATGACATGTATGTCACTGTACCCAAAGGTAGCGCCGGAAAAATCCAACCTGTCTTGGAACGCAACGATCCGCTTGTGGCACCGATATCCGTCAATGACAAAGTCGGTGTCTTGAAAGTCAACATCGACGGTAAAACCATTGCCGAGCAACCTTTGCTCGCACTCGAATCTGTCTCTACAGCCGGGTTCATCGGCCGTGCCTGGGATTCGCTACTGTTAATGTTCAAGTAAGCAATACACCCTACAAAAAGGCCAGACATAGATTGTCTGGCCTTTTTGTTTCTCATCGTTTTTCTCGTATTGCTTCTCTGTCTATCCCGACTTATCTGAACACTGGCACTGTATTCTTTTTCAATTCCGCAGGTGCGGCTTCTTTCACCGGCATCTCGATACTGCCAAGAATGTGCGCTGCCAATTTGTCGTAGGCACCATCAAAATGATGGTCTCCAGCCAGACGCAATACACGCACTGGTGCGCGCATTGCTGTTAATGACGGGCACACAGACTCGTCATCGCTTGCACCATAAATACAGATCCCCAATCTGGCAGGCATTTTCATGACTTCAGGAACAATCGGCAAACCATCACTAGCGGATCCAATCCAGTTCGATACATGGAATTCAAACGCTGCACGTTTACCCAAGCCGAGCAACACGACGCTGGCGACTTGAGAACGAACATCTGCACTAAATCTATTGACCACAAACGGTAAGATATCCGCACCTTGCGAATAACCGATTAACTGTATTTTTGCCCGATGCCATTGCGGTTGTGCCTGATAGTAACGAATCACGCGCTCCAAGTCCCGTGTGGTCGACTCGGGTGTACGTTCTTTCCAGAAATAACGTAAAGAATCAAAGCCGATGACCGGAACACCTGAACGGCTGATGATTTTAGCCAGATCACGATCAATACCGGCCCATCCCCCATCACCGCTAATCATAATGGCCAGCACCGTATTCGTCATTGGCACAGCCGTATTATCACCGGTATTTTTAACCGGTATTTCAATTAACGGCAAATCGGCAACAGCAGCAGGTGGGGGAGCAGTCGTAATGGCATGTGAAAGAATCTGGTTGACGGCTTTTAACGTTTCCATCTGCTCTTCATCACTACCGACAGCAACTGCCGGACCAACACTGGCATCAGTGACTTCTTTTGCGAATTTCTTTAATGTTCTACCAGCCGCAACGGTATTTGCATCAGGCACAATAAACCAGGATGTACCCAGTTTTTCTTGTGGCTGCAATGTGTATTTCACAATCCTCGTGTCAGGAGATTTTTGTGGTTTGGTCGTGTTTTGTGGTGCCCTGTCATCAAACTCGGGCGGCTCCGTATGCAAGTCCCGGCCTTTACACAACGGCAAAGGCAAATCGATTTTTGAAGGAAAACCCAACGATATGCCGCCACTGTAAGTACGTTTATTGGCTGCTGCCAATTGCCCATATACAAACGTTGCAGCACGACCACTACCAATCAATACAGGTGTACGGTATACCGGTAACTGATAACGGGCCTGCAATACACGACTGAAATTTTCCAGATCGCCATCAAAACCCAGACAATTGCCGCCCTTGGTTTGATCACGAATCAATGGCCCCAGATCCAGACCTGCGACCATCACACCTTCACGACTTAAGGCCTTGGCCAGACTGTCGTCATGCGCACTCAACACCGGAGATTTCGTTTTACAGACATCTGCCACCTTAGTTGTACTGCTGTCGGTTAACAGCAATACAACACCACGTACTTCACCTGCCGGCCGATAAACCGGTGCGCAATGGAAATTCCCGTGCTCGAATAGTTCAGGTGCAGTAACCGCTACAGGTGCGGCGTTAAGTTGAGTAGAAAGCGCATATAAAGCCAATGCCAGTGCAAGCAACTTCAAAAATATATGTTTCATTTTGCTATCATACCGGGTCTTCCCCGATTAATCATTGTTGTGACATCTGCCAGTGTCAATACTGGCGCCAATCCACCCGGTGACGCCAGATACCGCGGCTCCCACTCTGGATCGAATTTCTCTTTAAAACTGCGCAGGCCACGGAAATGATAAAAACGTTCCCCATGACCAAACAATAGCCGTCCAAACCGATGCCAGCGTGATGCCAGTTCATGCTCTGCCATTCCCGACAATGGTGCCATCCCCAAGCCAAAACGTTCAACGCCCAAGGCTTGATAGTGCAGCATTAATTTCGTAAACAGGAAGTCCATCGTGCCAGGCGGCACATCGGCACGATGACGCATTAAATCAATACTGGCCTCACGCCGCGTTGCGGTCTCCAGTAATGATGCGAATGCAATCGGTTGTCCATTCAAACGCACCAAGGCAACCGGTAAACGTACAAGGTAAACTGCATCAAACACACCCAGAGAAAATCCTTTCTCGCGTGTTTTATGTGTCGACAGCCAGATGTTGGAAATCTCTCCCAATGCAGGCAATTCATCATGGACATGTTCCGGCGCAATCACCTCAAAGGTCATCCCTTCACGCTCGGCACGATTGACTGCTGTACGTAAGTTAGCGCGACTGCCACCTTTCAGACTGAAATCAGACAGCGACACCCACGCATATTCGCCCAGTTTATACGCACGCAAACCGGCATCAATATACAACGGCAAGATTTCCGGACGTACCTGATAAAAAGCGGCACGCCCGCCGTGCGCATGTGCCATTTCGATAAACTCCCAGACCAGCTCGCGCCACTCATGCTGCGCACCGACCGGATCAAATAACGCAACCCATGAGCGTCCCATCTTGCCGTACATAATGAAACTTTTACCTGACTCGGAGAACAGCACATGTTTGTCTGCCGACAAAACCAGCGCTGCTCCTGCACTATCTTGTGCCGCAACAATTGCGGCAATACGATCGAGTTCTTCCGGAGTCGGCAACTGTGGATCGCCTGATGGTCGACGCAATAACTGCCAAGCTGCCAGAAGCAATGTGATGACGGCAACTGCCATCGTCGCCCGCAACGAGCGAGGCGCATCTGCGTTGACTTCAAACAACCACCAAAGTTGCTGTGAATAATCGATGTTACGATAAGCAAAAAACAAAATCCAGACAATGGCACCCAGTGCAGCAAAGACGCTGATAAACCAGTAAGGATCCAATACTTGGCCAAATAATGATGAACGACGATCAAACTGGCGATGACTTAATACCAGTAAGATAAACAGGAAGCCAAGGAAAATCATTTCATGCCAGGCGATGCCTTTTGGCAATGCCAACCAGAAACTGACCCCTGTTGCGATTAATGCCCCCCACCAGGCAGCATCCAGACGATGTAAAATACCGCGTGCCAGTACCAATAATAACAAGCCGCAGATACTGCCGATCATATGAGATGACTCGATTAAAAACAAAGGCACCTTCAACGCCAATAATTCAGCCGCTTCTTCTGTCGTTGGTGTCACACCCGAGAGTAACAACACCAGTCCTGCAATAAACGTCAATACTGCCAGTACTAGTGGTGTCAATTGTGCCGAAGCACGAATTAATGGCCATGCAGCATGCGTGAATGGCTTCATCGCACCTGCACGCCATGTGTAATGCACCAGCAACAATGCTGCTAACGCGAGCGGCAACAAAAAATAAATAATCCGGTAAAGCAACAATGCACCAGCAACTTCCTCTACAGGTACATGTGAGCCAATAGCCAGCAAAATAACGACTTCAAATACACCAAGACCACCTGGTACATGGCTGATAATACCTAATGCCAGTGCCACCATGTAAAACGCGATGAATGTCGAGAATGGCACACTGCCTGCAGGCAACAATACCCATAAAGTCAGTGCCGCAAATCCCATATCGCCGGCAGCAATGCATAGTTGCCAGAACGCCATGCCGGTTGTCGGCAAAGCGATCTTCCAGCGCCAGATTTGTATATGGCGCTGCTGCATGCACAATAGGATAAAACCTGCCACCGCAATTAACAGTGCGGCTGCAAATACTTGCAATATGCCGGCCGGGAAACCGGTCATGTGCGCCACACTCCTCGCACCCCACAACAGTCCGGCAGCACCAAAAGTCACAACTCCCATTGCGAACGACAGAACATTAAAACCGATCACTTTGGTAATCTGGGCTGGTTCCAGCCCTGCTGCACTGTACAAGCGCAGTCTGACAGCCCCTCCGGCCAATGCACCAAAACCTACAGTATTACCCAGTGCGAATGCAATAAAGGAGGTAATGACTGTTGTCGATGTTTTGATGCTTGTATTGGCATAACGCAAAGAAGATCTATCGTATGCTGTCATGCATACATAACTCAATACCGTAGCCCCAACTGCGAGCAACAACTGTAAATGCGTTCTGGTTTGCAACGCGTTAACCAGATCGGCATAGGACACTTGTATCAACAGCTTTTGTAACGTACTAAACACCAGTAAGCCAAGTAACATGACACCCAGTGTGAGCAGTGCGACACGTAAACCGTTCTTATCGAATAAGGCCAGTAGCCTGGAAAATGACATAAATTTATTTACAAAAAAAGCGCTCCCGACAAAACTGTCAGTGCGCTTGGCATGCCTGATGGTAGCGAATCAAAGTCTTGCCGACCCTATCAATTCACCCTGTATTGAGTATAGATGGTGATTTTCAAACGCATTCCTGTCAAGAGGTTTAAGGTAACAATCGTAAATATATTTTTATCTACATCTGGCTGTAGAAGGTTGTTTTACCTATAAAAAAAGACCCGCTCACAACATCATGGGCGGATCTTTACAATTTCCCCTATTTAAGGGGGTAATTTTAGGCAGAAACTGAGGATCTGATCAAATAATCAAACGCACTCAATGCGGCTTTGGCACCTTCACCAGTGGCAATAATAATCTGCTTGTACGGCACAGTTGTTACGTCACCGGCAGCAAATACGCCTGGAATCGATGTCTGGCCTTTCGCATCAATCACGATTTCACCGTGTTTGCTCAATTCGACAGTGCCTTTTAACCATTCGGTATTCGGTACCAGACCAATTTGAACGAACACCCCTTCCAACTCGACATGCTCGAGCTGTTCCGTGTCACGTGCTTTATAGGTAATCCCGTTGACTTTCTGGCCATCGCCGGTAATTTCTGTCGTCTGTGCATTTGTCACAACCTTGACATTGCCCAGGCTATGTAATTTCTTTTGCAACACAGCATCAGCACGTAATTCTGTACCGAATTCGATCAGCGTGACAAATTGCACGATACCCGCCAAATCAATAGCGGCTTCTACACCGGAGTTACCACCACCGATGACAGCCACGCGTTTGCCCTTAAACAACGGACCATCACAGTGTGGACAATACGCAACACCATGGTTACGATAGTCACGCTCACCTGGCACATTGACCTCTCTCCAGCGCGCACCAGTCGACAAAATGACTGATTTACCTTTCAATACCGCACCATTTTCAAGTTTTACCTCGATAATTTTTCCTGGTACCAATGCGGTAGCACGTTGCGTATTGATGATATCGACGTCATATGCTTTAACATGTTGCTCCAGAGCTGCTGCAAATTTGGGACCATCGGTTTCCGGCACGGAAATGAAGTTCTCGATACTCATCGTATCCAAGACCTGGCCACCAAAACGTTCCGCCACCACGCCGGTGCTGATGCCTTTACGTGCAGCATAGATGGCTGCAGCCGCACCAGCCGGGCCACCGCCGACAATCAAGACATCGAAGACGTCTTTTTGGCTCAATTCTTCCGCCTTACGTGCACTGGCACCTGTATCGAGTTTCGATAAGATCTCCTCGACACCGGTACGGCCCTGACCAAACACTTCGCCATTCAAATAGACGGTTGGTACAGCCATAATCTGACGTTGTGTCACTTCATCCTGGAACAAAGCACCATCGATTGTCACATTACGGATGCGTGGATTGATCACGGACATCACATTCAATGCCTGCACAACATCCGGACAGTTTTGACATGTCAGGGATACATAGGTTTCAAAGGTGTAGTCACCGGGCAATTGGCGAATTTGCTCGATTGTTTTTTCATCGAGCTTGACGGGGTAGCCGCCAACTTGCAATAAGGCAAGTACCAGCGACGTAAATTCGTGTCCCATCGGAATACCGGCAAAACGTACGCCAACATCCGAACCAGTGCGGTTAATCGCAAAAGACGGTTTGCGCTCGTCGTCATCACGACGCTCGACATAAGTAATCTGTTCTGATTGTTCTGCAATTTCTTGCAAGAAACTCTGTAATTCACGCGATTTTTCGCCATCATCCAAGGACGCAACGATCTCGATCGGCTGCGACACCTTTTCCAAATAGGCTTTCAATTGGCTTTTGAGATTAGCATCTAACATGATGGATTCTTTCAATTTATGAACAAACGTTCCCATCGTCCGGGCAAAAAGCCCGGACGGTCTTACGCTGTATAACTATTGGCTACAACAAGACTGGTTGAAACTTAGATTTTGCCAACCAGGTCCAGCGATGGTGTCAATGTTGCCGCACCTTCAGTCCATTTTGCCGGGCAAACTTCACCTGGGTGGGAAGCCACATATTGCGCGGCTTTCACTTTGCGCAACAATTCAGATGCATCACGACCAATACCGTTGTCATGCACTTCCAGCACCTTGATTTGGCCTTCTGGATTGATGACGAATGTACCGCGCAGTGCCACGCCTTCTTCTTCGATCAATACGCCAAAGTTGCGTGCCAGTGTTGCTGTTGGGTCACCAACTAATGGATATTGCACTTTTTTGATCGCTTCTGATGTGTCATGCCATGCTTTGTGCGCAAAATGTGTATCAGTAGACACGCCATAGATTTGCACGCCTAACTTTTGGAATTCGGCATAATGGTCAGCCAAATCTTCCAGTTCTGTCGGGCAAACAAATGTAAAGTCTGCTGGATAAAAGACGATAACGGACCATTTACCCTTCAAGCTCTCTTCGCTGACATCAATGAATTTACCGTTTTGATAAGCAGTTGCTTTGAATGGCTTGATTGTTGTGTTAATTAAAGACATTGCTATTTCCTTTACTGGGTTGAGATAACGTAAATAGAGTGTATGACGTCTATTAGAATAGAGCAAATTTATTTGTTTAATGTTATCGATTGTTAATAACTATCATCAATCGATGTGGCGCATTGCCAGCCATTTTGTATCACAAAAAAAAATCGGGGCACATGATGCCTGCGATACAAAGTACATTCAACAACACTACTTTACTCCACCTGTAGATTGATGACGCGAAACAGCCTGCTTTTAGCAGGCTGCGCCATATGCAAATACAGTTTATACCGGTTGTTTTGTTCTTCTGAAAATATCGTAGACATCGATGCGCCAGATTGCCAGCATCATTTTGCGCAAACACCAGAAAAACAGCAGTGGCAAGAGGATTGTTTGCAAGACAAAAGTCGCCATCAGTCTTAGCACCGAATCGATGTAGGCATTCATTTTATCGATCACGGCATCGAGTATCTCGCGCCCATCTGACACGATCGCTTTCAAGAGACGTGTCGCCCTTCCATCAAATGTCTGACGCTGTACTTCAATTTGACGATCAAAGCCGGCAATGACCTCATCAGATTGTTGCAACGCTCCACGCACTTGAGCATAAGCCAGTTGCTTTTCATTTTTGATACGCTCTGCCTCGGCAACTTTTGGGTTATCACTATATGCATTTAACTGTTCGGCAAGCGGCAATGTTTTTCTCACAGCATCGACATGGGCACTTTCGTCATCCAATGCTTTTTGGGCAATCTGCACTTGCAGCTCAATGTTATCTCGCACAATAACTGCTTTACCTTTTTCCCGCTCGATCAACACAATTTTCTGTCTGGCAGTATTTCTTTTTTCAACTTCTTCGGGTGTACTACCCGCGTCTTCCAAAGAAGCCGATATCTGCGTCATATTGGTAATATCGTGTGCTGTTTGAGCACGTATAAAACCTTGATCCACCAAACCGTTTAAAAGCACGACAAACAGAATGGCGTAACGTATAAAAAAACATGTCATAAAGCCTTTAAACCAGATTGACGAACGCATGACATGCGGCCGATACACACTCAGTAAAAACAAGACACCAGATAGCGCAAAAATACTCTGAAACCAGACTGTTGAAACCAATTCGATCAGGATTTTTTGCAAGACAAGCGAGCCGATAGACACCTCCATCAGAATAGAGAACCGATCGATCAAATCATTCCAGGGGCTCAACACTTCCAGCGGGGAAATTGCCGCACCACCAATGACTGGCACACTAATTTCGACTGATTGCAAAAGAGAAATTGTCCCATTAACAATACGGGCAACACCATAGGCCGAGACAGCTTGAACCAAAATACCATCCACACTGTTTTTGGATGCCCGATCCATGTAATCCGACCACGATAAGAAAATGCTCAATACAACAATGACAGCCAGACATGGTTTTAACCACACGTAACGGACGAAATCATTTTTCATGATATGACCTTATACATTCGGAAAGAAAACAAACATGTGAAATAAGAAATTATAGCTTTCAGTACAACAGTTATCGTACTAATTCTTCTATATCGGCTTGTATTCATAGCCCGAGTGTTGCATTCCAGGACACTGAAAGTGACAACATCATCAAAGCCAGACCGATACGTACTTTACAGAATCTTCCTATTAGAAACTCGTACTCAAACATGGAAAATAGACCCATTCACTAGATTATGTCCTAGTCAGCTGGCATCGGTGTTGACGAAATACCATAAAAATCAGCCGATGTTTTTTTCAATTGCCGTGTAGTACGTCATCGATAACAGCACCTTTATCACTGCTTTTTTCACATGACATTGTGATTTTTAATGAAGCAAATCACATCATCAACATACGGCAAACCAGGGGGAGCTAATGATGGTAGATTTTGATAATTTTCCAGAAATAGCAGCACAATGTGCGCCACAGATTCATCAGACAACACTGGCAACACTGATACAACATGAGTCTGGCGGCAATCCTTATGCGATTGGCGTGAACGGGAATTATTCATTGCCCCGTCAGCCAAAAACAAAAGCCGAAGCAATCAAGCGCGCAAAATGGTTGCAAGCACATGGTTATAATTTTGATGCCGGTCTTGCACAGATCAACATACGTAATGCAAAGCACATGGGATTAACCATTCCGCAACTATTTGATCCATGCGAGAATTTACGTGCCGCATCCAAGATTCTGACATCGTGTTACAAACGTGCCTCTATCCGTCACAACGATGAACAGAAAGCCGTACGCGCAGCATTGTCATGTTATAACACCGGAAATCTTTCCAGTGGGCTATCAAATGGCTATGTAAAAAAAGTGATCCAGAAAGTACCTAAGACTGCTGCAAAGAATGGTGATTTGATGGAACAGGTACGTCTTCCTCACTCACAAGTAGTTGTACCAAATGTCGTCATTGAAACGCCACATAAAAAGAAAGCACCAGTAAAGAAAAAGACAATGATGGCAAATAAAGACTTGGATAAGGATACAAAGAAACTGGCACAAGAAGATTGAGAGCAGATCATTTTTTCAGGTAAACGAAAAAATGATCTGTTTTTTTATTCAGCCATCTCCAACAACGATACAGTGGTGCAACGATGATGCTCGCCTGTCACAATCCGGATTTGATAATCAGAAAACGTATATACGGAAGTGAGCTTTTCCTTTTTATGTATCGCACGGTTATTGTTGCGGCTAGTTGTACTGGACACATCACCCCAGTCTCCCGATGTATGCCTGTCAAACAACAAACCAAGATCGATATGATGTGCGCCATATAGATTCAATATATCTGCTGTTGCCACAATATTTCCAAGCTGGAATCTACTGCATCGTCCCATCATCACTATCCGATCTTCATATATATGTTTAGAATTTATAAGATTAGTATTAAGAAGA
This sequence comes from Betaproteobacteria bacterium, assembly GCA_015655165.1. Lineage (GTDB taxonomy): Bacteria > Pseudomonadota > Gammaproteobacteria > Burkholderiales > Burkholderiaceae_D > Herbaspirillum. The sequence continues at coordinate 21,092 of JAATFN010000254.1, forward strand.
ATGGTTCGTATAAAGCTTGGCAGCCAAATAACAACGCGACAATAAATTTTCCTTAAGGTACCCGGTCTGCCTATGCGTTGTCGTGTTTATATGAGGTATGATCAATCATCTCGTTTTCGTCAACATATTATGACTTTACGCATCATTGCCACAGGTGGCACATTTGATAAGCATTACAATCCTGTTTCTGGCGAATTGACCTTTGAACAAAGTCACCTACCAGAAGTCATCACACGTGCAAGGCTGACCGATCACATCGTGTTTGAACAACTGCCGCTACTTGACTCATTAGACATGCGCGAGACAGACCGTGCACGCGTTCTAACATCTTGCCAAGCATCTGCTGAAACTACGATTGTGGTCATCCACGGTACAGATACCATGCAAGAAACAGCCCATATGTTAGGCTCTGCAGTACTTCCAAAAACAATTGTCATTACCGGTGCAATGATTCCTTATGCTATTGCAGGTTCGGATGCACAATTCAATTTCGGATTTGCATGCGGCATTGCCAAAGTATTGCCGCACGGCACACATATCGCAATGAACGGACAGATTTTTAATTGGAATAATGTGCACAAGAATCGCAGTGCCGGTAGATTTGAAACGATACGTTGACTCTGGCGCTCATACATTTCCTGGATAAACAGGCACAATCAGCTAATCCAGCCGACCTTGCTCGGCGAGTTCACGAATCAGACGTATTGTCTCTGTATCTGCATCTTTGTAAGCCGAACGGCGAAAGTCGTTATAAAATGCGACCGCTTCATCCTCTGCCTGGGAAACATCATCTTCATATTCAAAACATACATACAATGCATTTACCTCGGGTTCCTCAATCACCATACGCATATGCGATGAAGGCAACTCACCCTGTGCTGGCACCTGATAGTGCACCTGAATTTGTGGTAAATAAGTCACGGTATCATGAATGATGACCTGACCATAACGTAGCACCCGATTGACCGAACTGATTGTTTTATCTGACAACGTACAAGCATCAAGGTGCGCCATAAAGTATTCCGGTGTCTCAGCCCGCAATACCAGCCCACGCCACAACTGCTCACGTGTGATTACTTGTACCATTGGATTGTCCAGATCGTTGACCTGAATGACATGTTCGAATTTCATAATACGGATAACGCTCTCTTATTCATCAACTGCCCCTATTGTCCCACATTCACCATCTTTTTAGCCTGATACAATACGTTTTCATCCCTATGCAGGTTTCACCTCTTTTTTCCATTATCCTATTCGCATGTCTTTAAACGCACTCGGGTTAAATCCTCCCCAGTTAGAAGCAGTCAAATACATGAGTGGCCCATGTCTGGTATTAGCAGGTGCCGGATCTGGAAAAACACGGGTTATCACCCAGAAAATCGCCCATTTGATCGAACACTGCGGTTATGAAGCCAAACATATTGCAGCGTTGACCTTTACCAATAAGGCGGCACTAGAAATGCAGGAGCGGATTGCCAAACTGTTAAAAGACCCGAAACAGGCAAAACTGATCACGGTCTCTACGTTTCATTCGCTGGGCGTTAAAATTCTACGTCAGGAAGCACAGCATCTGGGATTGAAAGACAGGTTTTCCATCATGGACAGCGATGACTGCTTCTCGCTCGTGCAAGACATGGCAGTAACGACTGACAAGCAACTGATTCGTCGTATCCAGACTGCTATTTCCTTATGGAAAAACGGTCTGATCGATCCCGAGCTCGCGTTGAAAAATGCCGTCAATGAAGATGAAGCACAGGCCGCGCGCATCTACCGTAGTTACGTCGCCACATTGACCGCCTATCAGGCAGTCGACTTTGATGACTTGATTCGTCTGCCGGTAGAATTGTTCCGCAGTAACGAGGAAGTCCGGGATCGCTGGCAGCGACGTTTACGCTATTTATTGGTCGACGAATATCAGGACACCAACACCTGTCAGTACGAACTCGTTAAATTACTGGTCACCGGTATTGGTAAAAAACCGATGTTTACTGCTGTAGGAGATGATGATCAGGCGATTTATGCCTGGCGTGGTGCAACAATCGAGAATCTGAAAACCCTGCAAGTTGATTTCCCTGATTTAAACATCATCAAACTCGAACAAAACTACCGTTCCAGTACGCGTATCCTTCAGGCGGCCAATGCAGTCATCAGTAATAATCCTAAACTGTTCGAGAAAGCCTTATGGTCCGAGCATGGTCTGGGAGACCCGATTACCGTCACCGCTACTGAAGATGATGAACAGGAAGCCGAACACGTTGCAATGCATTTATCGGCACATCGTTTCGAGCGCCGCGCCAAATTTTCCGACTACGCAATTTTATATCGTGGCAATCACCAGTCACGCATACTGGAAAAAGCATTGCGCCGCGAACGTATACCTTATGTGATGTCGGGTGGACAGAGCTATTTTG
>JAATFN010000327.1 GCA_015655165.1 Betaproteobacteria bacterium
ATGCATCATTGTGAATTAATTGGTGGTGATACCACAAAAGGCCCGTTGACCATCAGTATTACTGTCTTTGGAGAAGTCCCCTTGTCCACAGCCTTGCGCCGCAGTGCTGCCAAACATGGTGACGATATCTGGGTATCCGGTACGTTGGGAGATGCACGTCTTGCCTTGGCAGGCTACCGTAACGAGCTTGTACTTGATGATGTTTCACTTGACACTGCAGGCATACGCATGCATACACCAACCCCACGTATTGCATTGGGGCTTGCACTACGTGGGGTCGCACACGCCGCCATCGATGTTTCCGATGGGCTCGCCGGCGACTTGGGGCATATATTGGCATCATCTGGCGTAGGTGCGACAATTAACGTCGACGCCCTTCCATCCGGGCCTGTATTATCAAAACAACCGGTGGCACTGCAACGCAATTTTACGTTGTCAGGCGGTGATGATTACGAACTGTGTTTTACAGCACCACCTTCGCAACATGAGATGGTCCTGGCAAATGCCCGGACAAATGGAACGCCTGTGACCTGTATCGGTCGTATTGATGGCAGTACCGGATTACGTCTTGTCGACAACAACAATGTACCTGTTGTCATGACCCCTTCTTCTTTTGACCATTTTTCCTCATGACAACACCCCACAAAAACACATCGTTTTTTATGCTGCGCCACCCTGCACACATCATAGCGCAAGGCTTTGGTAGTGGCTTGTCTCCGATCATGCCTGGAACGTCAGGGACACTCTTTGCCTGGATCTCATATATCGTACTCACCACGTACTGGCCCAACTTTTTTACAATCCAAACCTGGTGGGTTATTATCGCAATAGGTTTTTTAATTGGCGTGTGGGCATGTCATCGCACAGGCCTGGACCTCGGTGCACCCGACCATGGCAGTATGGTCTGGGACGAGATTATTGCATTCTGGTTAGTACTGGTATTTATCATGCCGGCTAACTGGCAAACACAATTGGCCGCATTTGTTGTCTTCCGTTTTTTCGACATGGTCAAACCGCCACCGATTGCTTATTTCGACAAACATATCAAAGGTGGTTTCGGTGTCATGTGGGATGATATTGTTGCCGCATTTTATGCGTTGTTGCTATTCGCACTCTGGCATCTGATCTGGTAAAGCCGATTTTTAAAAAAATACAACCATATGCATACCATCACACTGCTTGCAGAACAAGTCGGCGAAGCACTCAACAATAAACACTATCTGTTATCAACAGCAGAATCCTGTACCGGCGGTGGGATTGCCTACGCCATTACAGACATTGCGGGTTCGTCGGCATGGTTTGACAGAGGGTTTGTCACCTACTCCAATGAAGCAAAACATGACATGCTATCCATACCAACGATCACCATTAACACACATGGTGCCGTCAGTGAGGAAGTCGCGGCTGCCATGGTCGAAGGCGCCGTTGCACATAGTCGTGCCAATGTTGCCGTGTCGACCACAGGCATTGCAGGCCCGGGTGGTGCGGTGCCCGGAAAACCTGTTGGCACAGTATGTTTTGGCTGGAAAATCAACGACCTGCTAATTGTAGAGCGACAATTATTCAGTGGTGACCGGCAATCCGTCAGACAACAAAGTGTCGCCCATTCATTACAAAAACTATTGCAGCTATTGGCATAAGAAACGATATAACCATAGCCCGTTTACGTACGGCAACAGGAGACCCGTTAAAAACGGCACCCGCAGGTGTCGTTTTGCATCGTAGACTGCTACCTATGAAACATGCGTCATCGCTTGTTGCCTAGCTGCACGAATCGCATTTCGTGTGTCGATTGCCACACGTCTTGCGGCGTCACTAAATGTTTCATCGTTTTTTGGTGTTGCATAGAGTACTGCACGTGAGGAATTGATCATCATGCCCGTGCCATTGGCTGTTTTACCTGCTTTTACAGTCGCCACAACATCGCCTCCCTGTGCACCAATACCAGGTACCAATAAGGGCATGTCACCAACAATATGGCGCACTTGCGACAGCTCTTGGGGAAACGTTGCGCCCACAACCAGACCACACTGCCCGTTCGTATTCCACTTATCGGCAACCAGTCGTGCTACATGTTGATAGAGTGGCACACCATCGACATGCAAAAATTGCAGATCGGAGCCACCGGCATTTGACGTGCGACAGAGGACGATCACGCCTTTATCTTTGTATTCAAGATAAGGTGCGACAGAATCAAACCCCATGTAAGGACTGACAGTCACGGCATCGGCACCATAACGCTCGAATGCTTCACGTGCATACTGCGAGGCTGTCGCACCGATATCACCACGTTTGGCATCCAGAATGATCGGAATGGCAGGGTACGTCTCACGCAAATAAACACACAGATCTTCTAACTGGTCTTCGGCACGCAGCGCCGAAAAATAGGCAATTTGAGGTTTAAAAGCACAAACAACATCGGCAGATGCATCGGCAATCGCCTTGCAGAATTCGACAATACGGGATGGTTGGTTCTGCCATGGCGCAGGAAACTTGGTGATGTCCGGATCAAAACCAACACACAATAAAGAGTCATTCGCGTCCCAGGCCGCAGACAATTTTTCAACAAATGTCACAAATCTACCCCGCATATTAAGATGCCATATTGTAACGCGAGCGCATCCGATTACAGCGATGAATCATTCATTTGACCGGATTTATATAAAAATCCGGTCATTTCCGGCTACCTAACCGTTCTGATAGACCCACAATAACAAAGCGTCCAACGCAGCTTTGGTATCTCTGGCACGCTGGTGGTTTACCAACGACACCACAACATAATATTTGCCGGATGCTGCCTTGATATAACCGGCGACAGCACGCACATCATCTAACAAACCGGTCTTGATATGCGCCTGGCCACTAATTAACTCGGTTTGCAGGCGGGACTTCATGGTGCCGTCAATACCGACCAAAGGCATTGAGGAGACAAATTCCGGCATTAAAGGCGACTGGA
>JAATFN010000170.1 GCA_015655165.1 Betaproteobacteria bacterium
ATCATCGTCTCCATTGCCATTGCCTCTGGCGTGCAAATCAGCCTGGCTTTTGGCTTATCTACCGTCGGCTATCTGGTTTTTATTGACAGCACGCCACTGGTACTGGTCGTCAATCGGCTTGATGAAGGAATGTCCCACATGATCCTTCTGGCCATTCCCTTGTTTATTTTTCTGGGACATCTTCTCGAGGCAAGCGGAACGGCACGCGCACTGATCAACTTATTGATATTATTAATCGGTCATCTGCGTGGTGGTATGTCCTATGTGCTGCTTGCCAGTATGTATATCGTTTCAGGCATATCAGGCTCAAAAGCAGCAGATATGGCCGCAATTGCACCCGCACTATTTCCGGAAATGAAAAAGCAAGGCGCTGAACCTGGCAGGCTAACCGCCCTCTTATCTTCGTCAGGAGCCATGTCTGAAACAATTCCCCCAAGCCTGGTTCTTATCACCATAGGTTCAGTGACAGGCGTATCCATCTCCGCACTCTTTATCAGTGGCTTAATACCTGCGCTCATCGGATTAGGCGTCCTTGTCGGTGTTGTCTATGTTGAAGGACGCAAAAACAAAGCCATCGCCCAACAAGTCAAACCGAAAGCCAGCTTAAAAGATATCAGACAAGCCTTTTTTGTTGCAATCCCCGCACTTGCCCTACCCTTCATTATTCGCTTTGCGGTCACCGAGGGCATTGCCACAGCAACAGAGGTATCAACAATTGGTGTTTTATATACCCTTTTTCTCGGTATTTTCATTTACAGAAAACTCGATATCAGAAACATTAAATCCATGCTGGTCGATACTGCAAGTTTGTCAGGCGCCATATTACTGATTATTGGTATGGCAACAGCAATGGCATGGGCATTAACCAGTAGCGGTTTTTCCGATCACATCCTCGATATCATGCAACAAATCCCTGGTGGAAAATTGGGGTTCATCACGATATCCGTACTCGTATTCATTGTTCTCGGAACACTGTTAGAAGGCATACCCGTCATTGTTCTTCTTGGTCCACTGTTATTTCCTGTCGCAAAAGAAATGGGGGTCCATGAAGTTCACTACGCCATGATTACCATTCTTTCCATGGGCGTAGGTCTTTTCATGCCGCCATTTGGCGTAGGTTTTTATACAGCTTGTGCCATTGGAAAAGTCTCTCCCCAGGATACAGTCCGTTTCATGTGGCCTTATTTTTTCGCCATGTTAGTCGCTTTAGCTGTTGTTGCAGCATTCCCCTGGTTATCTATCGGATTGTTATCACATTAATTAAGCTTTTTTTCACACCCCCGCTTTGTCATCACAGTATATTTTTTATTCAGAGGACTATTATGGATCGCAGAACCTTACTTAAAACACTATCAGCAATAACAGCTGGAGCAACGCTATCAGCTCCGGCATTTGCAGCGCCCAAGCTCCGGTTAAAACTTGGTACGGTAACTGCAACCGAACACCCCATTACCCTTGCAGCAAAAGATGCAGCTAATGCTATTGGTACTGCAACAGGTAATGATGTTTCCTTAAGGATATTTCCTAATAGTCAATTGGGTTCCGATATGGATATGCTTTCACAAGTGCGCTCCGGGGCGCTCGATATGGTTGTCATATCAAGCGTTGTTTTATCCAACCTCGTTCCATCTACATCTATTGTCGGCACTGGTTTTGCTTGGCAAGATTACGGAAAAGTATGGTCTGCCATGGATGGTGAACTGGGAACCACTATCAAAAAAGCCATTGAAGAAAAAGGCCTATATTGTGTCGGAAGAATTTGGGACATGGGATTTCGTCAAATAACCTCATCTGAAAAACGTATTACTACACCAGAGGATCTTAAAGGATTCAAAATCCGTATTCCACCTGCGGATATCTGGGTATCACTATTCCAGTCTTTAAATGCTTCGCCTGCCAATATCACCTGGGCAGAAACCTATTCAGCTTTGCAAACGCGCATCGCTGATGGGCAAGAAAACCCGCTCACTCCGATATATTTCTCGAAAATGTATGAAGTACAGAAATATGTCAGCATGACTGGTCACATGTGGGATGGTATGTGGATTGTCGTCAGCAAGGAACGCTGGCAAAAAATCCCGGCAGATCAACGCGCTTTAATTGAAAAGGCGATTGATACTGCCGGCGCATCACAAAGAATCAAATCGGAAGAATTAAATCAAAGTCTGCGTATCGAATTACAAAACAAAGGCATGACATTTATCGATGTTGACCGCTCATTATTTCACAAGCATCTGACGAATACCGGATACTACAAAAAAATGAAAGAAAAATACAATCCTGAAATCTGGTCTGCGATGGAAAAATATACAGGCAAGCTTGCCTGACACCGAGGAATAGTATGCTTGCATAAGATATGATAGACATCGCACAATCCCGATAATATGACTCGCGCGACTAACGTCACTACCTAGATCACTTACACGATATGTCACAAAAACGTACAATCAAATCTACTGCATCTGAAGGTTCACAAAGTATTTTACGTGCTTTAGATGTACTCAAGTTCTTGTCATCGCGATCTGCTGATCCGGCAACAGCAACGGAAGTAGCACAACACTGCAAACTGACAAAACCAACGTGTCATCGGATTTTATCTGCATTAGTCGCTGAAGGTTTTGCGGCGGTCAATGCCGAGAAACGTACTTACCATCTCGGCATAGAATCTTACAGTCTGGGTGTGTCTGCTAGCCACCACTTCAATCTTGGCTATTTTGCTGCTGCATCTCTTAACCGCATTGCACAAATAACACGTGATACCTGTTATCTGACTGTGCGCTCAGGTAATGAATCTGTGTGTATCGGTCGTGAAAATGGCGATTTCCCTGTCAAAATTCTGACACTGGATGTCGGGCATCGTCGCCCATTAGGTGTAGGCGCCGGAAGTTTGGCTATTCTGGCATCAATGACCGATCAGGAGATTACGCAGCTATTTTCAGACTACAACCACGTTTTAGCGCCCTATCGTGAATTTACGGTTGCCGCGTTAAAAGAACAGCTCCAAGAAAGCAGGCATCAAGGTTATGCAGTCAATGCTGGGAAAATATTGCCAGAAATGTCTGCAATCGGTGTATCCATTATTTCCCATCAGGGGAAAACACTTGGCGCATTGAGTGTTGCAGCACTCACATCACGGCTGAGTGGAGAGCACAAGACGCAGGTTGTCAATATCTTACAAAAAGAAGCCCGAATTATTGCGGATACCTTCCAAGCAAGCATGCAATCTCATCAAAATTAATACCGTAATGATTTGAAGGAAATATGCTGAAAGAAAAGAACGTCAAGGTTGCCATTGCCCAACTGGGATGCAAACTATTCGAAAACGAGGCTACCTTACTAGAGGTACAAAAAAATATATCGGAAGCTGCTAAAAAAGGAGCGCAACTTGTTTTATTTCCAGAAGCGATGGTCGGCGGATACTTACGCGGCTCGCAAGTCGGATGTTATATGGGTGGACGCACGCTAGAAGGGCGTAAACTCTATGCCAAATATCATGCCAATGCGTTGGATGTACCTGGTCCGGAAACAGAAAAACTAGGCGAAATGGCCAGAGATGCCAACATATTTATCGTTATTGGCATCATAGAACGCGATGGCGGCACACTCTATTGTACTGCGCTGTTCTTTGGCCCTGATGGCACCTTACTCGGCAAACACCGCAAGCTCATGCCAACAGGCCAAGAACGTGTCACCTGGGGCTTTGGTGATGGTTCAACTTTACCTGTTTTCGATACGCCGCTAGGCAAAATCGGTGCTGTTATCTGCTGGGAAAACTATATGCCTTTATTGCGTATGACAATGTACAGCAAAGGTATCCAGATTTATTGTGCGCCAACTGCCGATGAACGTGAAAGCTGGCATGCATCAATGCGTCATATCGCTGTTGAAGGACGCTGTTTTGTGTTGAGTGCAAATCAATACTATCGTCTTGAAGATCAACCGGTTGGACTGAATACCGAATTTCAAGATGCGCCGAATGGCATTGTAGCGAGAGGTGGGAGTTGCGTCATTGATCCATTTGGTAATTATGTCGTTGAACCCGTCTTTGATCAGAATGCACTTTTGGTCGCAGATCTTGACATGGAAATGATCCCGATGGGGAAATTCGATTTCGATGTCGCAGGACATTATGCAAGACCTGATATCTTTCATCTTAGTGTCGATGAATCCCTGCAACAAGCCGTATCATCCTACCAAAATGCATTTACCCCTGAAAAACAGTGTGATTAATTGCATGTCCAGTTGGTTTTTTCCTTAACAGCCTGACTATGGAATCAATCAGAAAAACAGCATTGATCATCGCGTCAGGCTGTTTTTCCGTGCTGTATCCATATCTATGGCCTCTATAACACATCTGAGGATGTCTAATTATTTATCATGGCACACAACATCTCTGGAAAAATAGCACTCGTATTCGGCGCCGGCTCCACCGCAGAAGGATGGAGTAACGGCAAAGCTGCAGCAGTCACTTATGCCCGTCATGGCGCATTTGTATTTGCAATCGATATCGATTTCAACGCAGCAAAAGCAACCTCGGACTTCATTGCATCTGAAGGATTCACATGTACCCCTTATTGTGCCGATGTCACTTCACAACAGGCCGTCATGTCTGTAGTTGATGCTGCAATGACACAATATGGCAGAATAGATATCTTGCACAACAATGTCGGCATTACTGGCAATGGTGGTCCAATTGAAATGACAGAGCAAGAATGGCATACTGTTTTTAATGTGAACGTCAACAGTGTTTTCCTTGCCTGCAAAGCAGTCTTACCTATTATGTTGGCCCAACAGTCTGGCGTAATTATCAATATCTCGTCATTGGCAGCAGAACAAATCGTACGGTACCCATACATGGCTTACAACGCATCCAAAGCTGCTGTCAACCAGTTAACACGTGCGATTGCAGTGCAATATGCGGCAAAAGGCATTCGTGCAAACGCTATCATGCCAGGAATGATGGATACGCCATTGGTCTACAAACAAATCGCTGGCAAATTCGAAGATCTCGACACATTGGTCGCACAAAGAAATGCAGCAGTCCCAATGGGTAGGATGGGGGACGCCTGGGATGTTGCCAAAGCTGCATTATTTCTGGCATCGGATGATGCCTCCTACATTACCGGAGTCTGCTTGCCAGTCGATGGTGGCAAAAGTTGTGCAGGCTTATAGTCAAGCAAATTCCCAGTATATATTTAACAAGCATGGCTGTTAACACAGCCATGCTTGTTAAACTGGCATCGCCTTATTGTTACTGAGCTCAATCCACCCCTTGATGATCCGGTATGCTTTCCAGATCCAGGCACCAGTCCAGACCAGGACCGCTACAGGCATACCGATGACTGTCACCCACAACACACCGCCAATGAACAGCCACAGGATGTAAAACCAGAAGGAACGGATTTGCCAGCGGTGATGGCTATAGACAAATGTGCCTTCGGTTTCGCCTCGTTTGATGTAATTGGCAATTAACGGCAAACAGGACAGAAGTCCCAACGAAAACACCAGACACACCCCTTGAAACAAATACAGCCACCAAGCCAAATCTTTATTGGACTGCAACTTATCATCAAACACAGTTTCAAATGCCATTACTTCCTCACTTGTTCTAGGTAAATCGGGCTTACTTAGGTCCATTTTATGCCAATACGTTCAAGATGCCATCCAATCCCACAAAATTCAGGGCTACAGCGGCAGCGCGACGCACTGCCGGTTTGGCATGAAATGCCACCGACAAACCGGACGCACTCATCATACGCAAGTCATTCGCCCCGTCTCCCATTGTAATGGTTTGGCTGGGATCAATACCCAATGTTTCACACACACGTAACAAGGTCAGACGCTTTTCTTCCGCATTGACGATATTACCGATCACTTTACCGGTTAATTTACCATCAACAATGTCCAATGCATTTGAATGCGCATAATCGATCTTGCAGCGGGTTTTCATGCGATCGGTAAAAAAAGTAAATCCGCCGGACACCAATAATGTTTTTAACCCGGCAGCCTGCACCGCTTGCAACATGGTTTCTGCACCTGGTGACAACTGTAGGCGTTCGTCATACACACGTTGCAAAGCCTGTGCATCCAGGCCTTTTAATAGTGCCACACGCCGTGTCAGACTTTCATTGAAATCGAGCTCCCCACGCATGGCGGCTTCTGTAATTTCGGCGACTTGTGGCTTCAAGCCCTGCATATCTGCAATTTCGTCAATGCATTCAATCGTAATCAAGGTCGAATCCATATCCATGGCGACGAGCTTGTAGTCTGCCAGTTTCTTACCGGCTGCAATAAAGGCATAATCAAGTTGCTCGGCCTGGCATGCCGCCTCGATTGCATCACGTACAGATGAGGTACTATCGACACCTTCACATCGCCAAGCGCGATCATTGATTGACACAATGTTGGCGGGAGACGCCAATGCGGCAATCCGTTCGACTGTTGCTGTAGCAGGAGATACGCCTTGCAGGATTAAATTCATAGTGCAGTAGGTTCTTTCACAATGTAATTAAATGGACTTATCAATGCAGACTAGCCGACCAATGAGCGGATTGCCGCTTTGACTTGGGTGGCACGTGCTGCAAGATCAGGCATATTGACGGTAATGCGCAATTTGTCCTGACCGTTTAATTTTATATGACGGTTTTTCTGGATCAGCTCGATAATACGCATCGCATCAATCGGCGGATTCGGTTCGAACTGCAACAAAGCAGACTCTGCGTGCGCATCGATTTTAATGATACCGGCAGGTTTGGCAGCAATACGTAAACGATGTGTCTCGATCAACGCTTTTGCCACTTCCGGCAATTTACCGAAACGATCGATCAATTCCTCTTGTAACGCGTCGATTTGTTCCTGTGTCTGGCAATTTGCAAAACGCTTATACAACGACAGCCGTTCATGTATGTCACCACAATAGTCGCTCGGCAACAAGGCCGGCACATGTAAATTTATTTCGGTTGTGCTGACCAATGGTGCAGCCAGATCAGGTTCTTTGCCTTCTTTTAATGCCCTGACAGCTTCATTTAACATATCGGTATACATCTGGAAGCCAATTTCGACCATCTCGCCCGACTGGTTGTCGCCCAATACCTCGCCGGCGCCACGAATTTCCAGATCATGCATGGCCAGATAAAAACCGCTACCCAGTTCTTCCATCTGTCCGATCGCTTCCAGTCGACGTTGTGCCTGTTTGGTCAATCCTTTGACATCATTGACCAGTAAATAGGCATACGCCTGATGGTGAGAACGGCCAACACGCCCACGTAACTGGTGCAACTGTGCCAGACCAAATTTGTCGGCGCGATGCATGATGATTGTATTTGCCGTCGGCACATCGATACCGGTTTCGATAATCGTTGTACATAGCAAGATATTAAAACGTTGTGCGACAAAGTCACGCATGACTTTTTCCAAGTCGCGCTCGTGCATCTGTCCGTGTGCAACACCAATACGCGCTTCCGGCAGCAATGCTTCCAACATCGCTTTACGGTTTTCGATTGTCTCGACTTCGTTATGCAGGAAGTAAATCTGGCCACCACGTTTCAATTCACGCAAACAGGCTTCACGAATGGTCGACTCGTCCTCGCTTCTGACAAAGGTTTTAATTGCCAGACGTTTTTGCGGCGCTGTGGCGATAATCGAAAAATCACGCAACCCTTCCAAAGCCATACCCAACGTACGCGGGATGGGTGTTGCCGTTAACGTCAATACATCGATTTCGGCACGCAGGTTTTTGAGGGCCTCTTTTTGACGCACACCAAAACGATGCTCTTCGTCGATAATGACCAACCCCAGACGCGCAAACTTCACATCATCGGACAAGAGTTTATGGGTACCGATCACAATATCGATAGTGCCATCAGCCATGCCTTTCATCGCCTGGGTAATTTCCTTGCCGCTTCTAAACCGTGACAACTCGGCAATACGTACCGGCCAGTTGGCAAATCTGTCTGCAAAATTATGGGCATGTTGTTCAGCCAACAACGTTGTCGGTGCGAGAATCGCAACTTGCTTGCCACCCATGACTGCGACAAAAGCCGCACGCAAAGCGACTTCCGTTTTTCCGAAACCGACATCCCCGCAAATGAGACGGTCCATCGGCTTGCCACTGGTCATATCGCTAATCAC
>JAATFN010000411.1 GCA_015655165.1 Betaproteobacteria bacterium
CGTCTGGAAGGCCTGCTTCTTTAAAGAGCCTAGCGAGTAGCAGGGACGCAGACGGATCGCGTTCAGAGGGCTTTAAAATGAATGCATTGCCTGTTGCAATGGCAACAGGTGCCATCCATAACGGCACCATTACCGGAAAATTAAATGGTGTAATACCAACGGTCACGCCTAAAGGCTGCCTTAAATTCCAGTTATCAATGCCGCCACCGATATTATCGGTGAACTGCGTTTTCAGTAATTGCGGGATACCGCAGGCAAATTCGACAATTTCAAGACCACGTGTGACTTCTCCTTTTGCATCGGTAAACACTTTACCGTGTTCAGCCGTGATAATGGCCGCCAATTCATCATGATGTGCTTCAATCAGTTCTTTAAACTTGAATAACACGCGCGCACGTTTTAACGGTGCCGTATCTGCCCAGCCGGGCGCTGCTTTTGAGGCCGAAGCAATAGCAGCATATACATCTGCTTCTGTGGCCAAGGCAACTTGCGATGTCACCTGCCCTGTTGCCGGATTAAAGACATTCTGTACGCGTGTGGGCGAAGTTTGCACCACGTTGCCATGCATAAAGTGATTGATCACGGCTGTCTCGCTCATATAAGTATTCCTTTTGTCTAAATTTGTTTTTATGGATGATTAACAGCATAGAACGCCTGTTTATCAATCTCCAATGAGTTATTATTAATAATATTATTAGCAATGCTTATTTCCCGACATGGATTTTGTTCAATTGCTCGCTTTTGTGACTGTTGCCAAAGAAGGCAATCTGACTAGAGCAGCCGAGAAACTGCATGTAACGCAACCTGCGGTCAGTTTGCAAATCAAGTCTTTGCAGGAACAATTGGGCTTGAACCTGTTTACCCGTACATCAAACGGTATGCTCCTGACCCAGGAAGGCAGTGAGTTAATCGTTTTGGCTGAACAACTTCTGTTGAAAGAACAGGCATTGCGTGAGCAGGCGCGTACATTGCAGACCAACAGTAAAGTTGTTTCGGGAAAATTGACGATCGGAACAATTCTTGACCCGGAATTTATCCGGCTCGGTGTTTTTTTAAAACGTCTCGTTCAATTGCATCCCCGTTTATCGACAACACTCTCCCATCATATGTCGGGGTCTGTACTGCAACAGGTGAAATCTGGTCAACTGGATGTCGGTTTCTATCTTGGTACACCGGGAAAAGGTTTCCACGGTTTAACGTTGACAACATATACCTATAGTGTGATTGCACCACCGACCTGGAAAAATCGTATCCAAGGTAAAAACTGGGAACAACTGGCCCAGCTTCCCTGGATATGGACACCTCCTGAATCGATTCACAACCGTTTGTTAAGCAAAATCTTTAATGAACTCCATGTTGCGCCACACACTGTCGCTTTCGTTGATCAAGAATCTTCAATGCTGGATCTGGTGAAATCGGGAATCGGTTTGTCACTGGCCAGAAAATCGATTGCCTTGAGCCAAAGTTATACGCAGGGAGTCGCCATTGCAGATGCTGTTGAACTATCGACTGAATTGTCGTTTGTCTGTCTTGAAAAACGCTTGCAGGAACCGGCTATTGCAGAAGTATTGACACTTCTAACGGATATCTGGAAGAGCGAATAATTGTTAACACATGCGATAGTATGGATGAATAGTCCATTGTCTCCAGAGAATTTTTATGTAGGTACCGATAGACACCAAGTACCTTATTTTCAATTTCCCTATCATTTTACGACATTACATTTTTCCTCATATCCTCTGTGATCTTTATATCCATCGATCATTGAAAACAGATTTGCAGGTCCGGGATTGTCGTTGACATAATTCCCGACAATATGGAAAATGGGTTGTCGCACTTAACAGGCGGTTGTGCATAGGATCAAGCAATAACGTTGCGTACACAAAACGTCACTTGAGTATTTCTTGAACGATGGACTTGTGGAATATGTTGATTATCAATGTCTGAAATTTTATCCCGTCTTCCTCCCATTCATTGCTTGTTGGCTTTTGAAGCACGTGCCCGACTAAAGAGTGGTGTACTAGTTGCCAAAGAGCTGGCAATCACGCCAAGTGCTGTGAGTCATCGCATACGTCAACTTGAAGTATTCACTCACATGAAACTTTTCGTGAAGGTTGACGGCAGTATCGTCTTGACATCCGAAGGTCAATCTTATCTGGAAACCGTACGCGGAGCACTGTATGCCCTGAGTCATTTCCCTTCACGTACACGTCACAACAGACCGAAAACAAAAATCCGGATCAGTTCCCCACCGACTTTCGCCGGACGCGTCCTGATTCCGCTGCTGAAAAAAATACACGAACAGTTCCCTGAAATCGAACTCGATTTTCAGTTATCGGTGCCATTAATTGGCACGAAAGCAGAACCGGCAGATATTGATTTCCGTTTTGGTGACGGCCATTATCCTGGCAGAACCGTTGTCAAAGTGCTCGATGAAAAAGTTGTCGCCGTATGTCATCCAGAGTATGCAAAGCAATTCGTGACAAGTAAAAGATTGATTGACCTGAACCGGGATTGTTTATTGCGTTGTTCAATTGAACCATGGCGTCCATGGTTTCAGGCAGCAAGTCTTGACTGGCCAGAACCTGATGGCCACTACGCGTTTTCCGATGTCGGTTTATTTGCCGATGCCGCAGCCCATCAAGCAGGCATTGCCTTGGTTCGCCCGAGCTTGATTCAGGAACATCTCGATGCAGGACGTCTCTCGATTCTTTTCCCTAGCATCATGGCCGCACCCTATTATGCCTACTATGCAACATGCATGCCGGAGTCATTCCAGCGCCCAGAAATCGAGACATTCATCGCATGGCTACAACGGGAATTGTATGATGCTCAAAGTCGTTACAGACTCCCCAGAAAACCTGTGCGCAATGCCACTGTGACTTAGTTCCGTAAGTCAACAGCTATCTCGACTGTTCGCTTACAAGAGGGCTTGGTCGGTACGACGTGCGTAACGTCGTGCCAGTATCACACACACCATCAATTGCATCTGATGAAAAAGCATGATTGGCATCAAGATGGTACCGACAGCACTTGCCGGAAATAATACGTTCGCCATAGGTACACCGCTAGCCAGACTCTTTTTCGAGCCACAAAACATGATGGTAATTTCATCTTCCTTGTGAAAGCCAAACCACCGTGCGCTCAACACAGTGATGCATAATACGATAGTCAGGAAAATCGCATCGACGGCAAATAAGCCACCAAGTTCTAACAGGCTGACTTGATGCCACAAACCTTGAATCACCGCAGCACTAAAAGCTGTATAGACGACAAGTAAGACCGAACCTTGGTCGACTACTCTGACCAACGTCGTATGTTTCCCAATCCAGGCACCAATCAACGGGCGCAAAAAATGGCCCGCCACAAAAGGTACAAACAGCTGCAGCATGATACGCACTATCGCATCCATGCCTCCCATAACAGGCGCGGTATCTTGTGCACCAATTAATATCCCTGCCAGAAAAGGTGTCATAAAAATACCCAGCAGGGTCGAGGATGATGCACTACAAACCGCTGCCGAAATATTGCCACGTGCCATCGACACCATCGCAATAGAAGACTGCACGGTTGATGGTAATGCACACAGATATAAAACACCGAGATACAACGGGGCACCGATTAACGGTGACAATACCGGTTTCAACAGAAGGCCCAAAACAGGGAACAAAAGGAAAGTACTTCCCAGTACCATCGCATGAAGCCGCCAATGCTTAATTCCTGCCAGAATTGCCGCACGAGAGAGTCGCGCGCCATGCAGAAAAAATAATACCGCGATGGCAATTTGGGTGACATAGTCAAAAAATGTACTGATGGTACCGGCAGCCGGCAGTATGCTGGCAAGAATAACCACACCGACGAGCATGATGGTAAACGTATCTGGTATAAATTTTCGGGTACTAGCCATACTTGGTTCTACTTAAACAGAAGGCTTTTTCATCGAAAAGAAGCAGGACCAACGTCCTGCTCCAAGATGGTTAGACCAGAAACTTCTCAATCTGGTCTTCCCGCCAACACATGCCATGTCCAGGCTTGTCTGAGATAAATGCATGACCATCACGCACATCCAGAGGTTCGACAAGGATCGGATCAGCCATTTTGAAATACTCCAGCAGTTGTGCACCCGGTGTCACCAACATCAAGTGCGCACTAATTTCTTGATAAAAGTGATTCGACACCGGAATACGTCGTGCTGCGCAAATTGCACTAGCCTGCTGCCAGCCAGTTACACCACCGACCTTTCCAAGATCAGGCATCATCAGGTCCGATGCACCGGCGGCCACACTTGCGGCAATCTGTACAGGACCCCAAAGGTTTTCACCTACCTGAATAGGTGTGGTGACATGGTTGGCGATCTGTGCATGGCCTTGTAAATCATCAAAATTGGTTGGTTCTTCAATCCATGTCAGGCCATAAGCATCCAGCGCTTTGCAACGTACTATTGCGTCGGCAACCGACAAACTCTGGTTGTAGTCAACCAACAGTGCTGCTTTATCTTTCATGATAGCCAAGGCTGCCTCCACGACATCAAGATCGCTTGCCAAAGTACGATGACCGATTTTGATTTTGACAAACTGGTGCCCTTCTTGCAGTGCCTGATCGATGTTTTTCCGGGTCTGCTCGACATCTTCCATACCGTAACTCGCATACACCGGGATACTGCGTGACCGAGATAAGTCCGCACCGAAGAGTCGTGAAAGCGGTTGTCCCAGAA
>JAATFN010000401.1 GCA_015655165.1 Betaproteobacteria bacterium
CATCTACCAACGACTCCGTCCAGGCCAACGCCGCACGTTCGCGTTCGCTGAACTGTGTGCTTACGCGCCAGCCTGCCAGGCTATCCAGTTTTGCATCTGGCACGTCACCGGTGCGCAGCGCTGCCGCGTGCATTTCCAAGCAGAAGGCGCAGCCATTGATCTGCGAAATTCGCAGATAAACCAGATCAATCAATTGTTTGCCAAGACTGCTTTTTTCTAGTGCTTTTTTAGTAAGGCCGAGTTCTTGATAGGCTTCGGGAGAGAGGGTTTGGTAGGGTAAACGAAGTGTGCTCATAGAATATCTCCAGTAGGAAGGAAAGGGACGAAGAATGCAGCCAGCGCATGGCGTGTTTGCGCCAGTGTTTCTGCTGTTGTGGATGTTGGGGGCAGCCCCGGTAAATATACGAACTGCACGCTGTGGATGCCGATGATGGACAAGGCATAGTGCAGATAAGGTGTCAGGAAGTCGGGTTGCTTGGCATTATCTCCGGTACACGGACTGCCTGATCGCACCAACACCAAGGTTGGGCGATCTCGCAGCAACCCCATTTTGCCACCCTGCGCAACGGTGAAACTGCGTTCTTTGCGCAGCACATAGTCGATCCACAACTTCAGTGCCGCAGGCACGGTGCAGTTGTGGATCGGCGTACTGATCAGCAGCCCGTCGCAAGACACCAATTCACCAATCAGGCGTTCAGAGAGTGCAAAAACTGGATCGTCAAATGGCACAGACGAAGTGACGGCCTGGGCGTACTGTGACGACAGCGGTGTCAGTGGATTCCTTGCCAGGCTGCGTGTGGTCACGAGAATGTTGTTATTCCCGGACTTGAGATTGGACAAAGCCTTTAACACTGTTAATACCTGCTGCGTACCCAGCGATTCCTTGCCGCGAGGGCTGCATTCCAGAAAAAGAAGCTGATTCATGGTGCATCTCCCTATAGTGCCTGGCTGAAATGCAGCCCCTTGGACAGCAGCCCCTGACGGAAATAGAAGCGTTGTGCCAAGGCATTTCCTAAGGCAGTGTCCAATACCAGTTGAGCACAACCCTGCCGTTGTGCTTCCTCGCGCAAGGCCTCGATCAGCAAGCTGCCCAGACCATGGCGGCGGGCACTGGCGACAGTGACCAAGTCGTCGACATAGAGAAACTGCCCATACAACAGGTTTTCCTGGAGACGATAACCAGCCAGACCCATGACCTGATCATCCTGCCATGCAGCCAGCAGACGATAGCCTTGTTTGGCCTGGCGACGGGCTTGTACGGCGAATGCTGCAGCATCGGTAAGATGAGGGCGTAGTTCGCACATGACCTTGAAGCAGGCTAAATAACCCTGATCGTTATCGATAGGGCGTAATTGAAAGGTACTCATGTTGATGTCCTTGTCGCAGAACCAGTACTGTAAGAGAATAATGTCCTGGTATACAGGTATAAAAAATGAATAAATCAATAGGACATATCACATGGACTTGCAGCATCTGAAACCAAGTCGGGAACTGGATGCACCGATTTACCGGCAGTTGTATTGGCGCTATCGAGATGCCATTGCCGCCGGCAAACTACGTCCGGGGGATCGGGTGCCATCCGTGCGCAGCCTCGCCAGTGAATTGAATCTGTCACGTGGCACAGTCGAACTGGCCTACCAGATGTTGACGAGCGAAGGCTATTTTCTGGCGCGCGGCCCTGCGGGTACGGTTATCTCGCCACGACTGGAAAACATGGGAGAGTCTGGGTCTGTTGCCACATCCCAACTTCTTGCGATGGCACCACCACGGCCTCTGGTGATGGTCAGTGAACCCCAGCCTTTCCAGCTTGGTTTGCCGGCACTGGATGCGTTTCCGCGCAAGACATGGGTACGCCTGGCTGGCCGCAACCTGCGCACGTTTGATACAGTGGCCATGAACTACCCTGATTCGATGGGGTACGAGCCACTGCGTCGCGCTATCGCCGCTTATCTAGGTATCTCGCGAGGCATCTCCTGTACGCACGAGCAGGTATTCGTCACTGCCGGTTATCGGGGAGCACTGGGATTGATATGCCATACGTTGCTGCAACCCGGCGATACTGGATGGTACGAAGACCCCGGCTACATTTTCGCCCGACAGTTTTTGGAGCGTGTAGGCATGCGCCTAGCGCCGGTGCCCGTGGATGAGGAAGGCTTGAATGTGGAAGCCGGCCAACAGCGCGCCGCCGAAGCACGTTTTGCCGTGGTGACGCCTACGCATCAAAGTCCCACGGGGGTGGCGCTTTCCTTGCCTCGGCGGCTACAGTTGCTGGAGTGGGCGAGCCATCGTCAGGCGTGGATCATCGAGGACGACTACGACAGTGAGTTCCGCTACCATGGCCACCCGCTGCCCGCGCTAAAAAGCTTGGATCGCGACGGGCGCGTGCTTTATACCGGCACCTTTAGCAAGGTGTTGTTCCCCGGCCTGTGTCTAGCTTATTTGGTCGTACCTACGCCAGAAATCGAGCGGTTCAGGAGTTCAGCACGTCACTTTCCCGGTCCTGGCTCGATCCTGCCACAGCAGGCCACCGTGACCGCTTTCATGGAGCAAGGTCACTTTGCGAGGCACCTGCGCAGGATGCGCGCGTTGTATGCGACCCGTCGCGGCTATCTGGTCGATGCACTCATGCAGGTGTTCGGTACGCACCTGCACGTTCAGCCACAGGCCGGCGGTATTCACGTGCTGGCTAGCCTTTACACTAAGCAGAATGACAAAGCCCTAGCTGCGGCAGCGCATTCCCACGGCTTGGCCGTCCAGGCACTCAGCGACTGGCGGATACAAAGATCCTCGCAAGGAGGGTTGTTGATGGGATTTGCCAACTTCACAACGGCCGAACAAGCGACAAGATCAGTTCAGCGCCTGAGAGCGATACTGTAGAGCATTGGTGGAACCCACCTTTGGGATGCTCGCAGTGAGTTGTATTTGGGGTTCGCATTCATCACTTCCATCACTTGAAAAAAGCAAGTATATTCAGGTAGTTACGAGCCAGTTTTTCATATCGAGTTGCGATCCGTCGGAATTGCTTGATCCGATTAAAAAAGCGTTCGACCAAATTGCGGTCTTTGTACAAATGACGATCATAACTACGCTGAACCAACCGGTTGCGCTTGGGAGGAATGACTGCCATGGCACCGCTGGCTTGAATGCTATCGATGAGATCGTTGGTATCGTAGCCCTTGTCAGCCAGTACCGCATCGGTTTTTATTCCTTCCAGCAGCGGTTTGGCTTGCGTAATATCGGCCACCTCGCCACCCGTCACCAACCAGCGCACCGGATTACCGAGCGCATCGACAACTGCATGAATCTTACTTGTCCATCCACCACGCGAACGACCTATGGCTTGATGATCTTCTTTTTTTTGGCGCCAGCCCAATGCTGGTGGGCCCGCACTGCTGTGCTGTCGATCATCAGCATTTCCAAATCACGGTCACCACTCACGGCTTCAATCAGGCGGCTCCATACGCCGGACTCACCCCAACGCTTGAAACGTGTGTATGTCGTGTGCCAATTACCCAACTCAGAAGGCAGGTCCCGCCACGGCGAACCAGTGCGTACAATCCAAAGCACTGCTTCTAAAAACAAGCGGTTATCTTGCGCGGTCGCTCCAGGATCGCCCGGCTTGCCTGGTAAAAAAGGGGACAATGTCTTCCATTGGTCATCTCGCAGTAATTTCCTGACTTCTTGCATCTTCGGCACGCGTTTATTCTAATGTCGAATGTAAACATATTTTCTTGATTGTTAACAGGCCCTAACAGATTCCTCGAAATTTTCCACCTCTTGGAGCCACTTGGGGCGTGGACTTGCAGCTTATTTGCGTCGTCCTGGATACGGATTGTTTTTTGATCCGTCGCAAAATCATAACTCCTTGGTATCACCAAAACCTCTATCGGAAAACTAGCAAGCTCAGCCAATGCCTTGCTAGAGGTGCTGGACGCGCAGGATCCCGCAACGGAGGAAGGGGATGCCGCTGCGGAATCTGCTGAACCAGATCCCAGTGAGGTCGCAGCTTTTCGTGAACAAATTGAGGAAGGAGACTACAGCGTTCCCGATTCTAGTGTTACGAGCAAAACACGCGGCAGTGCGCAGAAGGCGTTCGCTAGGCGGGTAAAATCGAATTATGACTATAAATGTGCAATTACTGGGATTGAGACAAAAGACTTCCTTATTGCTTCGCATATAGTGCCTTGGAGCGAAGATCAGAGCATTCGTTTAGATCCTTGCAATGGGATTTGTCTATCAGTACTTATGGACCGCGCTTTTGAAAAAGGGCAACTGGTGATCGAGGACGACTTTACGATCCGAATTGATTGGGCCAAAATCGGCGGTGATGTAATGCTTAGAAATCAGCTAGAGCCGTATGATGGAAAAAAGCTAGCGCTACCCAAAAACGGAGTCCCTCAACTCCGATATCTTCAGCGGCGTCGTGCGCTGTTCGGTTCTGCTATTTGAGTCGGTGATTTGCAGCGTGTCTACAGAGAGCGGCCCATCATGAAGTCACTTAGCCGCCCTTTTACCGGCGTTTTTCTTTGATTTTTTTTCTGCTAATTTTGCCAGATAGGTGGGGGATTCCGGTATGTGCATTAGACCAACCGTATATCCAAACGCTGAGATTGATTTCCCACAATTTTGCAATGTAATTTTGCTAACAAAAGGAATATCAAGGGAAGCGCCAGTGGGACTGTCGACTATTGCGTATACAACTTCGTTTCCGCTCGCCGTGAATTTATTCGGCAAGGTTCTTAGCCCTTGCTTTGTTAGTTGTTTGTTGACCTCGTTCACGAAACTTTGCTCCCTTACAAGGAGGGTCGCCGCCACTAGACCCTGCGAGAAAAGGTGACTCAAGTTTGCAGAACTACGGCCGCGTTTCACATGTATGAACTCTCTATTCTGTGGAGCGCTTCCGGCCGAGTCTTTGAGGATGTCACAAACTTCGATTTTGTCATAGGTACCACCAAACTGGATTAGCCGGCGGTCAAGTATTCCGTGAGTATGTGGGCTTGCGCGGCACACTGCCTCGTTGTACGGGCCCTCTCCAGTGTGATCGTATTCCATAAAAGGAGATGCAAACGGCTTGCGTGGCAGGGTGGTGAAATATGTTTCTACCGTATTCTGAAACGTCCCTTCAACCCTAAACCATGTTCCCACATGCAAGATAAATAGATCTAAGTTTCGTTTTATCTCCGAATAGATGCATTTGAAAGCCTTGAATCGCAGGGCGGGTACTCCAGTGGACAAGTGCATGAGAATCTCCCTCCCCTTGACTGTTTCGAGCGTGGCGTCTTTGCGCAACGTTCCGAGAAATCTTGCTAAGTCGAGATTTTCGTCTAACTCCTCTATGTCTGTTATTGAAGTGTAGCTAAAGCCAGTTACTTGGCTCCAGTCGATAATATCTGGAATTGCGAGCCAAATATTATGCAAGTCATCCGAATTTAGCCGATCCCATAAAGATGCATTCAGTTCAGTGATGAGCGTTTCGTCCTTTACCGGCAAGAGATTTTCAACCCATGCAAATTGGCTGTTGTTGCCTCGGGAATCCCGATCCAAATAATCCTTCGAGTTGGAGC
>JAATFN010000026.1 GCA_015655165.1 Betaproteobacteria bacterium
CAAAACAGTGAATCCAACAACACAGGCATTGCCTGTACAGTGTCGGACAACGATGATCTGGAAGCGCTCACTGATACATTAACGACGTTGTCATTTCACCAGCCTGACATTGCCGCACGTCGTTTATACTCGACGCTGCAATCCCCGCGCATGCAAAGCCTGCCCGACAGTAGTCGTACCAAACTGACTGCGCTAATCAATGCGGCATTAGTGACCATTGTGCACATGCCGCAAGACCATCTGACAACATTGGGACGCTTGCTCGATTTTTTAGAAGCGATTGCCCGTCGTGCGGCTTATCTGGCATTGCTAACAGAGTTCCCTCATACACTCACACGTTTAATCCGTATGGTTGCTGCCAGCGACTGGGCAGCCAAATACTTGACCCGACATCCGATTCTGCTCGACGAGTTGCTCGATGATGCCGCGCTAAAAGCCGCCCCTGACTGGAAAGAATTCAAAGAGGAATGCCAGCGTCAGTTAATGCAAGCCAAAGACGACACGGAACGCCAGATGGATTTGTTGCGCGAGATGCATCATGCGCAACTGTTCCGGCTTTTAGCCCAGGATCTGGAGGGGGAATTAAGTGTAGAACATCTGGCCGACTATTTGTCGGAATTGACTGATATTCTGGTGGATGTGACGATTACCGCCATATGGCATACCATTGCCAACCGCCACCGGGAAATACCGTTATTTGCAGTCATCGCCTACGGTAAACTGGGTGGCAAAGAACTCGGTTATGCCTCAGATCTTGATGTCGTCTTTTTGTATGACGATGACGATCAGGAAGCCCCTGCCCTGTACGCCAAGCTCGCCCAGCGTTTTATCACCTGGATGACCTCGCATACATCTGCCGGTATTCTGTTTGATATTGATGTCGCATTGCGCCCGGATGGCGCCAGCGGTCTGATGGTCACATCATTTGATACATTCGAGAAATATCAACGCACGTCGGCGTGGCTATGGGAGCATCAGGCCTTAACACGTGCGCGCTTTTGCGATGGAGATGCAACAATCGGGGCGCGCTTTGAGGCATTGCGTATTGCCGTACTGCGCCAACCACGCGACACCACCAAAGTCAAAAACGAAGTATTGTCCATGCGTCAAAAAATGCGCGAAGCCAATCCCAACCGCAGCGATTTGTTTGATCTCAAATACGACACTGGCGGCATGATCGACATCGAGTTTATTGTACAATTTCTGGTGCTTTGCCATGCAGAACGTTTCGAACAACTCACAGCCGACATCGGTAATATTGCCCTATTGAAACTGTGCGGCCAATTGCAACTGATTGATGCAACATTAGCCAATGAGGCGGCCAACGCGTATCGTACATTACGCAAGTTGCAGCATCAGACACGACTGCAAGGTGCCGAACGTGCCCGTATCGCGCCTGAACGTGTTCAAGCTGAACGCGACGCTGTCAAAGCGTTATGGGATGCTACGTTTGCCTAATACAAGCCTGTGTATAATCGATACACAGCATACAAGACGATTTATTTTACCAAGCGTTGTTTTATGAATGCCAATCAAGCAAAAAAATGCCATACCATCATTCATGCCCATGCTGCAGCTGCGGCTGCCGGTAATGCTGTGCCAGTCCCCGGGCTGGGTGTTGCGACCGATATGGTGACCATGGTGTCGATGACAATGAGCCTGTGCGGTGTCTTTGGAGGAAGCATCACGAAAGAAGCTGCAAAAGCGCTATCGGTAGCTACTGTCAAGAATACGATGTTAACCCAGCCAGTCAAAGTCATCACCAAAGAACTGTCGAAATTTGTGCCTCTTTTGGGGATGTTGGTTGCACCAACCATTTCGGTGGTGATGATTGAAGCTGCCGGCTGGGCAATTGCCAAAGAGCTAGAACAACGCTTCCCGTTGGGTGGCAGCAGTACACCGACCTGACCATAGAAAATGCCGATACCGGTCAACGTATTGTGGTTAACTGTACCCACGTAAATTACTGGGCAGCACGTTGCCTGTTTTCACGTTGCTCGCGTGCCAGTCTGCGCCGCTCACGATCTGCATCGCGCCCGGTACGGGCCTTGGCTGCCGCATTATCGACTTTAGACTCTTCTACCGGTTTACTATTGGCTAGCGCCTTATCACTGTTCGGGTCAAGAATCTGTTTGATCGGATCCACAACATCCGAATTCTGTTTGGCGGTTTCAATATGCATCGCCGCCATATATTCGTGCATTTCTTTCCAGCCAGTATAAATACCGGCTTTCAAGCTTTTGGGGTTACGTACATAGCAGTCTTCCAATGTCTGACCGGCCTGACGGCATCCTGCACCAAGTGCTATACCCTCGTCACGCTGTTCTTCTGGTGATTTTGGTGCCATTAATTTGCTGACATAGTCACAACCTGAAAGGCCAAAGACTAAACCTGCAATCAACACGGCACGCATACATGCAACAAGAATGATCTTCTGATGTTTTGCAGTGGACAATGACATACCACCCCCTGTAATAATCGAAATCCCCAAATGCAACTGGACTTGGCACTTCATTCTACCTTGGTCCTTGCATTCTTAATGCAAAAAACAAAAAAGACGTTGTGCCAAGTCCAGTGTTTACGACTTATTACTGTTTATTTTGCCGATACCAATGCAACTGTTGTATCCAGCATACGGTTAGAGAAGCCCCATTCGTTGTCATACCAGGAGGAAACTTTTACCAGACGCCCGGACACTTTGGTCA